>CAIOHY010000218.1 GCA_903858205.1 uncultured Cellvibrio sp. | reverse complement strand
TTGGAGAAGGCAGATACCAATGTCAAACCTATCGCCATTACCAAACTAACTTTCACACTGGACGTTACTGCCAAGGCAGAACAGATACCCAAAATTTGCAAAATAACCGGGTTATTTTCCAAAATTGGTTTTACGAGAAGATCTTTGGTTTTCGTACTCATGATTACGCTTCTCCGTTCTTCAAGTTAGCAAGGAATGATTTATAACCCTTGTCGCCCATCCAAAACTTCATCAAGTTATCTACGCCATTACTGGTAAGAGTTGCACCTGACAAGCCATCTACTTTGTACTCAGCTTCAGCTGTTGCTTCATCTACGTGACCTTTAATCACATCGATCTTTACTTCGCCTGTTTCCGAGTAAATCTTTTTACCGATCCAAATCTGTTTCCACTTTGGATTATCAACCTCACCACCAAGGCCAGGGGTTTCAGCATGAGAGTAGAAACCGAAACCGAGGACGGTGTTCAAGTCTTTATCCAATGCAACAAAACCTGACATAGTTGACCAGAGGCCATATCCGCGCACGGGCAGAATAACCTTTGACAAACCATTAGCATCGTTTACCAAAAATACCTTGGCATACTTTTCACGGCTTATGATTTTTGCGATGTCTTCTTCTGCAGACAACTTGTCGGAAAGATCAGGTTTTTTAGCAGATGCATTTTGATCAAATTTTTCAACATCAGTGATGGCATCGGTAAAACGACCAGTGCTCAGGTCAACAATTTTAATCTCAACTTGTTTGAACTGTTCTTCAACTGACTGATCTTTATTCAAAATGCCTGCAATCGATAGCACATTACGCTTGAAGTCCAGCGCCTTGTTAGCAACCTGTGCGGGTCTCAACAGAACCGCAGAACCAGCCACAAGAACGGATGCCACCAAGCACATAATCAATGTGACTGTGATGGTGTATTTTGCTGTTTGTTGGTTAGCCACGCGCCAGTCTCCGTTTAATGTTGGATTGAACGACGAAGTAGTCGATGGTTGGGGCAAACATATTCGCAAACAAAATTGCCAACATCATGCCTTCTGGATAAGCCGGGTTAACCACGCGAATGGTAATCACCATAAATCCAATCAATCCACCAAAAATCCACTTACCCGTATTTGTCATAGAGGCAGAAACAGGATCGGTCGCCATAAAAAACAAACCGAAGGCAAAACCACCCAGAACAAAGTGCCACCAGAACGGCATTTGGAACATCGGATTTTTGCTATCCGCCCCCAACCAGTTATAGAGCAACACAGTCAACACAGTACCGATTAAAACGCCCAGCACAATGCGAGTAGAAGCAATGCCCATGACCAGCAGCGCGATACCACCAATCATCAATGCCAATACAGAGGTTTCACCGATAGAACCTTGCTCAAAACCGAGGAATGCATCCATCCACGTAACGTGACCTGCCAACGCATCCATACCATTTTGTGCAGCAATAGAGAGCGACGTCGCGCCTGTGTAGCCATCAACCGCAGTCCAGACTGCATCGCCCGACATTTCTGCTGGGTAAGCAAAGAAGAGGAAAGCACGACCAGTCAGCGCAGGATTGAGGAAGTTTTTACCAGTACCACCAAAAACTTCTTTACCAATGACCACACCAAAACTGATACCCAAGGCTGCTTGCCACAACGGCAAATCTGGAGGGCACGTCAATGAAAAGAGGATAGAGGTTACAAAGAAACCTTCGTTAACTTCGTGACCACGAACCATTGCAAACCACACCTCCCAAATACCGCCGACGATAAATACAGTGGCATATATAGGAAGGAAGTAGGCGGCGCCGAGTACAAGGTTGTCCCAAATGCTGTCGGGATTGTGTCCGGCGAACATCGCCGTCAAAGCACCGTGCCAGTTATCAATACCCGTCGCACCGGTGGCAGCGAGGATAGTGTTTGCCTGCAAGCCAACGTTATACATACCGAAGAACATTGCCGGAAACGCGCAAAGCCATACGGTGATCATAATACGCTTCAAGTCTACGCCGTCGCGAACGTGAGCAGTAGATTTGGTTACATCTGCAGGTTTGTAGAAAATGGTGTCCGCTGCTTCATAGAGTGCATACCATTTTTCGTATTTGCCGCCTTTATGGAAATGCGGCTCCATATTGTCGAGTATCTTTCGCAGACTCATCAATTAGCCCTCCTGCTCAATACGGGTAAGGTTGTTGCGCAGGATCGGACCGTATTCGTATTTGCCGGGGCACACAAATGTGCACAGCGCCAAATCGTCTTCGTCCAATTCAAGGCAACCCAGTTTTTGCGCCATTTCGGTATCGCCTACAATCAATGAACGCAGCAATTGTGTTGGCAGGATATCCAGCGGCATGACCTTCTCATATGACCCTACCGGCACCATGGCTCGTTCGGAACCATTGGTAGAGGTAGTGAAGTTGAAGGCTTTTGAGGGAAGCAATTTAGATAAGTAAATTCCCAACACTGAGAATTTATTGGTACCGGCGCGCAGGTAATGCAGCATTTCGCGCTCACGGCCTTCCAGCAGTACACTTACTTGGTTGTGGAAACGACCGAGGAAGCTCAGATTGCCATGTGAACGGCGACCACCAAATACCGAACCTGAAATAACACGGTTCTCACCGGCTTTGGTTTGACCTTGAGTCAGTTCATTAAGATTGGCTCCAATACGAGTGCGCACCAGACGCGGACGCTCTACCTGTGGGCCAGCCAGCGCAACAACGCGCTCAGCATTTAACTTACCGGTAGTGAACAGCTCACCTACAGCAATCACGTCTTGATAACCGATAGTCCATACCGTTTTGTGTGCATTGACTGGATCAAGGAAATGAATGTGAGTGCCCGGATTACCAGCAGGATGAACGCCAACAAAGGTCTCGGTTACAATATTGCTACCCTGACCTTTGGGAAGATCGACACCTTCAGACTGGCAAACAAACACCTTGCCTTCAGTCAAACGCGCCAAAACAGTCAAGCCATTCGCAAAAGCGTCTTTTTTGGCCGCGATAACAACCTGTGGATTAGCTGCTAATGGATTAGTATCCATTGCCTGCACAAAAATCGAGCTTGGTTTTGAGTCCGGCGCTGGCGCTTTGCTGTAAGGACGAGTACGCAATGCAGTCCACAGACCCGACTGCACTAAATTTTGTTGAACACTTTCACGTGACAGCCCAGCTAAATCAGCTGCAGCATATTTGGCAAACTCGATAGCATCATTACCTTCCACATCAATCACAATTGAGTGAAATACGCGCTGATCGCCACGATTAATCGCGCTCACCGTGCCTGACGCAGGTGCAGTGTAAATAACACCGGGAGTCTTTTTATCAGAAAACAATTCCTGACCGAGTTTGACTTTATCACCAACCTGTACCGCCATAGTGGGCTTCATACCATGGTAATCAAACCCGATTAAAGCTACCTGGCGAACCTGCGGGCCATCTTCAATAGATTGATTGGGGCTGCCAGTAATGGGCAAATCCAATCCTCGACGAATCTTTATCATGCGTCTCTGCCTAGTCGTTCGTGTGGATGTAGACCTGGTCACCCAGGCCGTGAGGATGCAGCAAGCTATAAACCAACTGTCACATTCCAGTTACTTCCTGGCGGGAACTGGATTGCGACTTTGTGGAGGAAGTGCTTGAGCTGCGAGTGCACCAGAGCCTACTTACGATGCAAATAAACCACTGGAGCATAGGGCGAGTAACTTTCAGCCAATTTCTGTATCAACATCTGCCCCATAAAGCGCAAAGAACACACAAGAGATTGATTTTTGAGAAGTTTTAAATAGCCCTGACAAACCGGAAGAATTATAAAGGGGACAGAAAGCAATGGCCATAGCAAACGACAGGTTTTGTCTTACTATGGAGCAAGAAACCCCCGCAACTGGAAAAAGCGATAGTCAAGCTTAATGAATTGGTGACTTTATAAACAATTTATTTCGCTAAAACAAAACTAAGTGTGGCGGGCACAAACTTAAGCGCGACCGCCATATCAATGCATTAACCCAAACTGGCAATGAACTCCAACGCAGGCTGCGGATAAACTCCAATCCACAGCACCAACACCGCCATCAGAATGACTAGCAGACTACTGGAGCTACTAATCGATGACTCCGCATGATCAGTTGCGTCACCCTTAGAAAACAACGAGAGCATTACTCTTAAGTAGTAATACAAACCGATACCACTGCCCACAATCAACGCGACCAACAACACCCAACTATTGGTATTTACGCCAGTCATAAAAATATAGAACTTACCGATAAATCCAGCCGTCAGCGGAATACCGGCCAGCGACAGCATTATAAAAGCCATCGCACAAGCGAGATAAGGATTACGCCAAAAGAGCCCGCGCAAATCATTGATTTCTTCGCGATCACCCGCCTCACCTGCTTTGGATAAGGCGCTGATAGCACCAAAAGCACCTAAGGTGGTAACCACATAGGTCAGTAGATACACGTTAATGGTATCCACTGCTACCTCACCACCAGCAACGATTGGGATAAACAAGTAACCCATATGCGCAATAGAGGAATAGGCAAGCAGCCGCTTGAGATTGTTTTGAGTTAGCGCGAGGAAGTTCCCAACAGCAATTGACGCTATCGCAATCACGACCAATATAGGCTGTAAGAAATGTGTAAGCTCGGCAGGCGCCTGCAGCACCAACCGAATCAACATCGCAATCACTGCAATCTTGCTAACAGTTGCCAACAATGCCCCCACTGGCGCCGATGCTCCTTGATACACGTCCGGAGTCCATAAATGGAAAGGCGCGAGAGACAATTTAAAACAGAGCGCAATAGCGATCATCGCCATACCAAAACCAGCAAGATATCCATCAGCAACCAGTGTTGATTTACTAATACCGACAAAAGACAAGGTACCAATCTGGGCATAAATCAACGCCATACCAAACAACATAAATGCCGAGGCCGCCGCTGATAACACCAGATATTTAATGCCTGCCTCCAATGAACGGTTGCGCTCACAGGTGTAGGCCACTAACCCGTAGACAGGAACAGACAACAACTCAAGACCGATAAAAAATGAAGCCATATGGCTGCTCGCCACCAACACCAATGCGCCGACAACTGCAATCAACAACAACATGTAAATTTCTTCGCGATTGTTGTTATAGGTCTGCATAAAGTTACGCAACAACAATGCACACACCAATGCGGCAAATATTATCAAGACACTGTAAAAATACACAAAACGATCGAACAACAATAATCCTGTCACGGGCGTCGGGGTTTGATCACCTGAAAATGCATCCAGAAAATGGATTGATACCAAGCTAGCTAACAACCCAAAAATCGTGATCCAAAAACTCACACTGTGGTTACGCTTAATGGCGACCGCAAGCATCACCAACACCGTGGTGATACTCACCACAATGATCGGCAACATAGGTAAAAAAGTAGCAAATGTTAAATTCATATCGACCTCAGGGAGCTACAACGGGAGACGCTGAGCCCCCAACAGGCAAAGGGCCAACCAATAACGGATTGGAGACCTCAACCGGTGCATAGGTTTGTTGAATAAATGTCATCGCATCCACTGAAACATTCAAAAGTGGTTGCGGGTAAAAACCTATCACCAATAAAACGACTGCCAATGAAACGACGAGTGTCATTTCACGCACAGAAAGATCTGCAAGCTTTTGATCGGATGCAGACGGCCCAAATAATGTGCGATGAATCAAAATCAAGGAGTACACACCCGCTAACACCAAGCTTGCTGTTGCGATAATGGTAATCACCGGCACCACTTTGAATGCGCCTAATAAAATCAAGAACTCACCAATAAAGTTGGCAGTGCCCGGAATCCCCAGCAACGCCGCCGCAAAGAACATCAACAATGCAGGCAGATAATTAAAGCGTGCCCACAACCCGCCCATTTGGCGCATATCGTATGTGCCTAAACGCTCATGTAATTGACCAGCGAGAATAAACAGGCCGCCAGCACAGAGACCATGTGCAAGCATTTGAATCGCAAGTCCCTGCAGGGTTAATAAATTGCCGGAGTAAATACCGATCAGCACAAACCCCATGTGCGAAAT
>CAIOHY010000217.1 GCA_903858205.1 uncultured Cellvibrio sp. | reverse complement strand
TGCAAAATAGCATCAATGCTGGCGGTGATTTGCTGCATAGAATACTTTTCTTCTTCCGACGCACGCTCAATCTGCGAATTCATTTCGCGAATGCGATCAACTGCGCTCACGATATTGGAAAATGCACTCGACGTATTGGCGATACGATCTTTAATAATCAGCGCTTTTTGTTGCGCACCGCTCATCACCGACACCGCCTTACTGGAACCGTTTGTGAGATTGGTGATAATACTTTCGATGGCTTTTGTGGACTCTTGGGTGCGCGATGCAAGGCTGCGCACTTCATCCGCGACCACGGCAAAACCTCGGCCGGTTTCACCAGCGCGCGCCGCCTCAATGGCGGCATTCAGAGCCAACAGATTGGTTTGCTCAGCAATACTGCGAATCACTTCCAACATGGTGCTGATGTTGCGGCTATCAGCAACCAGCGCCGATATCACCTGCGAGGCGTTATCAACTTCTTGTACAACCTCATCTACGCCTTGCTGCGCTGAAGCCACAATGCTATTCCCTGCGCCCGTGATGGATGTTGCATCAGTCGATGCCTGATTTGCACCGACTGCCGCCTCAGCAACGCGATCAAAGGTGCTGGAGATTCTATCCACCGCATTAGCAACCTGCGAGATTTCACGCAGCTGTAGCTCACTGCCTTTCACTGACTGGGTTATGGATTGAGTGATTTGTACGCTCGCTGCCGTCAGTGTGTGGTTGCTGGACTGAGCCTCACTAATGAGCGCTTGCAGTTTCTCGACAAACCGATTGAATGAAAACGCAAGACGGCCCAATTCAGTGGTGGCATTTTCGTTGGGCAAACGCGCAGTCAAATCACCGGAACCGGAGGATAACTCCTGCAGATTTTTAGTGACTTGCGCGACCGGCTGCACAATAGTCTTGTTGGCAAAAATATACATCCCTACCGCCATAGCAATACTGATCAGCAATGCGCCAAACAATTTGACCGATGCCGCTGTTTGTAATTGCACAACATTGGCTGTTTCACTCTCGACCTTGCCGTCAGCCTCTTCTTCCATCTCTCCAATAAAAGCAAGCAACTCATCAAGTTGGCCATTCAGTTGCTCGTATTCTGCCGCAGCCGTGGTGCCTGCCTGCAATTTATTGATAAGCGCGGAACGCGTTGCGTGATAACTATTTAATTGCTGATCCAATTTACTGATTGTGGCTTGCTCCATTAAGCCCGACGCTTTCATACGACCCAATGCCTCGTTCTCCATGGCGATTGCATCATCCAAAACCGTTTGCAGTTCAGCCAAGGGTTTTTCGTTGTAATACAACTTTTGCAGCGCAATAATTTGCGCTTCCAAGCCTATCTGCCCTTCCATCGCACCGTCAGCTGCATCCCACGCGGGGCCGGAAATATAATCCAACAATCCGCCTAATTTCTGGCTCGCGCTAAGCCCAACGAAGGTATTTACCCCAATCAAGGCGATAAAACCAGCTACCACTAACATGATTGATTTTTTGATATTCATTGCGTCCTCGCAATTGTGTCAACTAACAAAAAAGACGATTTAAAATTCGATGTACGCGCGCGCGCCCAGCGCAAGCGCATCATCAAGTGTTCTATCCATTGAAGGATTTTGGATGTAATACACACTGCCCTGAAGATTCAGGTGCTCAACAACCGGCGCAAAATAGGTGAGCTCCCAAGCTGTTTCAGCTCGCCCTAGATCGCGATTCGATTCAAGATACGGATCACCATTGCGCGCGTGCGCAACAGCCAACCCTAGACCATCACCCTCTGACCAAAAATTATTAAAGGTAACGCCGGTACCGCCATAATATTCAAGCTGATTAAATTCATCGTCGGCTTGACCCAATTGCACAAACACGGCGGCGACATCATTGACATTTTTTTCTGCGATGACGTAGATACCCGAATTGTCATCGACAAGTTCACCATTCACCGGGTTTTCTACTTCCGCGCTGTGCTGCCATACGCCCAATGCAATTTTATCTTTGTTTTCATTTGCCCAGCCCCACTCAACCGCACTGAACAAACCATCGCCGCTATCAAACTGCACATGCGTACCGCGTGGATTATTCGGATCGCCAGGAATGCCATCGTAAATCGCAGCTAACAAATAGGTGCTTTCACCCGCAAAAGTAAAATGCAGTGCAGTAGACGTTGTGGAAAAAATAGATGGGCCGACTTGCGCTGTATCCGGACCGATACCAAAAGAGGGATGGGTAAATAAACCCGCTGATTCAAGTGAATAAAATGTGGAGTTGTAATCGTGCAAACCAAACAATACTTTTACGCTATCGTCCGCAAAGCTGTGTTGATACCAAAACTCGTAAAGTTTGACGGCTTCATCGGTGGCAATATTGGAAACACCTTGCACATCGCCAACTTTATCTGACGGGTTTTTTCCGGTATCACCCAACATATACACAAACCATTCGCCGCCGCCCCACCAACCAGCAGCCTCAGTGTCCACCGCAAGGGTAAGATCAAGATTCGCAAGTTGACTGGATCCCTCTTCAACGCCGCCATCCACATTTGAAACCGACTCTAGTGTCAACGCCGTGGCCCACTGATAGGGAGTTTCAGCCTGCACACAAAAACTGGTGCTTGCAGCAATGAGCAACGAAAGCGTGAATGTTTTTTTCATAGCCAACAATCCTTCTACCGCTAATGGGTATGCCCAGCACCTACAAAACAGCAAGCCGCTGGGTAATGTTGACTAGCAGTATAGACATGGATTAAGCACACCACGGATTATCGCGAAAAAAAACCTACCCCTTATATTCGAATGAAATTAAAAAAAATGTTTTAAAAAAAAACGCAATTACATCAGCTTTTCGGCTGCTGCAGTGCCAATTTTCTTTTCGTCAGTGCGGTGGCTTCATGTTCGAGTGGATTTTCCGGCCAAGGGTGGCGCGGATATCGGCCGCGCATTTCTTTGCGAACATCAGGGTAGGCCTGTTGCCAAAAGGTCTGCAGATTGGTGGTAATAGCGAGCGGGCTGCCATTAGGCGATAGCAGATGAATTTTTAGCGGGATCTTTCCACTCGCGAGCTGCAACTGCTCGCAACCAAAAAATTCTTGTAGTTTTGCCGATATTTGCGCACTGCCATCGCTGGCAAAATCAACCGTCACGCTGCGGCCGCTCGGCAAATCGATTTTAGTTGGCAGTAACTGTGCAATTTTTTGGCAGTGATCAAAACCCAAATAAAACTCCAACGCATCCTGCAGCGGTAATTGATCCAGGCGTGTTGCTTCATTTAAAAACGGCAACAACCATTGGTGTAAATTACGAATTAATGTTTCGTCGTCCAACGCAGGTAATTCGCACAACTGATAAGTAACAACCAAACGTGCACGTTCCAATAATGCGCGTGCTTTATCGCTCCAGGCAAGATGATCAAAACCTTTCTGCGCGATAAGAGCGCGGATATGCTCCAGCAATTTTGGTGCAATTTCACTGGCAGGAATTATTTGCCAATCCTCGTCAATGACAGCACCACCCATCGTCCAACGCCTGTGCTCTTGCCAGCGCTGCTGCTTAAATACTAATTCGCCTTGCATTTGGCTGAGCTGCCGCTGCTGCTCCGCCGTCAATGGTAGTGCGAAGCCAATGCCGGAATGGCTTTTGGGTTTGGTATTAATCACCGGGAACACCGCCCACTGCGAATCCAACTTACCTTGCGGTTCAACGCTCATACCCGAGTTCAACCGGTAGCGACCCGAGTCTTGTTTAAACCCGATACGATCGTTAAACGCCTGCGCCAGCAATAAAGGATCAAGCGCGGCACTATTTTTTTGTAACGATAAAACCCCCAACCAGCGTTTGTGTTGCTGCTGCCATTGGCGGTTGCGCGCCAGCTCGCGCGCTGCATCATCCAACATCGCTGATAAATCCTGTTCTACTGCCAATTCAAAATGCAGTGCGAGCGATAACAATAAAGCTGACTCGCTAATCGTTTTTTCATGGAGCAATAAAAATGCGGCGATACGCGGGTGAGTACCGAGTGTACTGACTGATTTTCCGCTCGCCGTAATGCTTCCCTTTGCATCGAGCAGTTGCATTCTTTGTAATTGCTGTACCGCAAAATTCAGCGCAAGTGTATTCGGCGCTTCCAACCAGGGTAGCGAATCAGCCGGGCTGCCCCAGTGCGCGATACGCAACGCGAGTGGCAAATAATCGGTCGCGCGGATTTCCGGCAAATCAGCCGCTGCGAGTGGCTGGTCTTGCGACCAAAGACGAATGCAATGCCCGGCCTGTACACGGCCAGCACGACCCCGACGCTGCTCTGCGCTGGCCATGCTGATTCGCGTTGTGCGCAAACGCGTAACGCCAGTGCGTTGTTCGTAATCGGCGCGGCGTGCCAAACCGGAATCAATTACTAGCGTGACATCGGCAATGGTCAACGACGTTTCCGCAATATTGGTCGCCAAAATTAATCGCGGCCCCTGCGCTGGATCTAATGCGGCGGTTTGCTCACTCGCGGGAACACGGCTGTGCAAACGAAAGATTTTTTTCTCGCAAAACGGTTGTGCCGGAAATTTTTGACTGATCAGCGCTGCACAATTTTCTATCTCCCGCCAACCCGGTAAAAACACCAACACCGTTGTCGTTTGCCACTGCGGATAAGCAACTAGCGCGCGCAGCAATTGTTCCTCCACTTTTTCAGCATAGGCGTTGGGATTTTGTTTGGCGGGTTGATATTGGATGCTGACAGGAAAGCAACGACCTGGGGCAAATATCCGATTGGCAATTTGCTGTTGCAAGGCAGGATCAGGTGTTGCACTCATCAACACTAATTGCAAATCATCGCGCAGGATTTGCACTTCTTGTAAAAATGCCCAGGCCATGTCCTGATTGACACTGCGCTCGTGAATCTCATCGAGCATCACGCAGGCAACGCCGTCGAGCGTAGGGTTTTGCAATAGATGCTGCAGCAGAACGCCCGGTGTCATTAATACCAAACGTGTATCGGCACTCATACGCGAATCATATGGAACTTGATACCCCACTTGCTGCCCAGGCGTTTCTCCCAATAAATGGGAAAGCCGCTGCGCCAATGCCTGCGCCGCTAACACACGTGGCTGCACGAGCCAAACTTGCTGACCTGCAGGTGCCTGTGCCAATACCCAAAGCGGCGCAAGTGTTGACTTACCAGCACCGGGTTCTGCCTCCAGCAATAGCGGCGTATTTGCGAGCGCGGCAATAAAATCATCGTGCAAAGCACTCAGCGGCAAATCAGGCAACAGCATAAAAAATCCAAATGAAAACAAAAATGATTAATCAAATTGATGAGCAAACCTAATGCCTGCCGAAAAATTACGCCCCAAGGCAGGTTCAAACGTGCGGCCGTTGGCTTGATTCACGATGACCGAACCCACATATTTTTCATCATTCAGATTGGCGATTTTTAACCACCAATTTAGCTGCAGTGAATGAATGGGATAAGTGCCGCGCGCGCTAATATCAACCGTATAAAAATCCGGCGCGTAGACTTGGTTATTATCGGCGGTGAAAATACGCGAGCGCTGCTGCGCGCCCAAATCGAGTTGCAACACATCGGTCGCCAGAGGCAGCCATTGTACACCCAGCTGATATTGCTCGCGTGCGACACCGGGCAATTGGTTGCGATTCCATTGACCGGCAGAATAGATGGCGTCAAGCGATTGAATGCCAACCTGCATCTTCACCTTGGGATTAATCGCATAGCGCCCAAACAATTCGATCCCTTCGCGTTCAGTTTCAGCGGCGTTACGAAAGGTCGTGCGACCTCCGACTGACTGATCCACAACAATTTCATTTTCGGTATCAATAAAAAATTGCGTCAATGTCAGTTCAAACAGGTCATCGGGATGATAACCAAGGCCCCACTCGTGTTGGCGATTAGTCGCTGAATCCAGATCAGTATTCAGACCCGTTGCACCGGTTTTGTAAGCCATTTCGGTGAGTGTGGGTGTTTCATAGCCACGCCCACTACTGGCAAATAATTCCCATACGGAGGTAATTGAATAACTCCCGCCAGTTGCAAAAGAATTTTCATGATAATGGCGTGCACCTGAGTCATCGGGATTACCGGCAACAATAAATTTGTCGTCCACAGTAAAATCCACATTGGTGTGGCGCACACCGGTATAAAGCGTGAATTTTTCCGTGGGTTTGACGTGAGCTAGTGAATAGATATCGCGGCTTTCAACTTCACCGGTTTCATTGCGACGCAAAGCGCCGGCGGTGCCACTGTTATTCACATATCCACGGCGGTCATCTTGCATCTGCGCCAATTCCGCGCCGACACTGATTTCAGCAGGCCAATGAAAAAAATTCAGGCTGCGCGTAATGTTGGCATTGATGCCAGAAAATTTACGCTGTAAATCTACAACACCACCACTACCAGAAATAGCATCACCCGCAAAACCCAAATACTGAGTGATGGCGCGCTCGCCCTGCCAAAGCCCGGTTTGCCAGCGTGTTGCTCCATTGTTATCGCGCAGGCTGATGGAGCTTTGTTGATGCTCAACAGTTTTGCGTGTGTCGTAAGTTTCGGCGGCGGGATTTAATTGCCAGGGATCATTGCGCCATTGCGCGGGCGTTAGACCAAGCGGATCTTGCAACAGTGGGTCATCGGCGTAATCGTGTTTAACAATCAGATCGAGATTATTTTCGGTGGTGTAAAACAGTTGCACTCCGGCTTGCTGACGTTCGGCTCTGGAATGTGGACGCTCACCATCAATATCGGTATTCGCAAATTGCGCGCGCATTGCGAAATTATCGCTGCGCCATTCACCGTTCAATGTTTGTCGCGCAAGGCCAGGATCACCTGCGACGAATCCTGCATTGATACTGCTGAGCGTCGGGGCAGCGCTTTGCAAAGCAATCACTCCACCTGCGCCATTGCCATAGAGCGCAGCAATTGGTCCGCGCAATACTTGTACGCTGGCGATGTTGTCGAGCATCACACTGGCCAGCTGCCCTTGTCCATCGGGCGTGGACATAGGAATGCCATCGACTTGCAGATCAATGCCGCGCACACCAAACGCGGAGCGCGCGCCAAAACCGCGCAGACTGATACGGGTATCCTGTGCGTAATTCGTACGCGAATCCACTTGCACACCGGGAATATTTTGCAGCAGTTCCGCAGGGTCGAGCCGTGCGCCCGCTGAAAAATCTTCTGCTGTTTTTATCAACAAAGTTCGACTCACATTCGCATCGGCGCTGCGCACGCCCGACACAATCAGGGTTTCCAACAACTCTGGCGCTGCTTGAGCTCGCAAACTATCGGCGTGCGCGCCGAACACCGCTATTAACAACAAATAGATTTTGGTGTGTGCGTATGTCATAGATATCCGTAACAGGTAATTGGGTGCCGAAAGTGTTGACCTAAGACTGTCGCCATTCTGCTGAAAACCTCACCAAGTCTCACCAAACAAAACGATTATTTACATCATCGACGCTGACCCGCCAGGCGCTGCGCGCTGCGCCGCGCATCTCCACAAACGCAGCTTGATAGGCGCAAAACCCGCCCAAATTTGCCAATAATCGCAATAACTTATATATTTGCCGCCTGTTTTTGCCGCGTACAAGTTGATTGACAACTATGTCCCATCGGTCGCAAGCGCCGATGTAGCGAAAAAAGCTCTGATAAAGCGTCCCCCTGATCAATCATTCGCTGGCCCGTCACTGACTGGCTTTGGCGGATTGTTTTTTTCACGCAATACATATTTATTACTAACGCTACGGCGTTGTTTTTGGAGAAGACCATGTCCACGCTCATGAATACTTACGGCACCAGAACCCTGACCCTTACCAAGGGCGAGGGCAGCCGAGTATGGGATGACAGTGGCAAATCCTACTTGGATGCAATCAGCGGTATCGCCGTATGTGGCCTTGGTTACTCACACCCAGCATTAGTGAAAGCACTGTCGGAACAGGCTGCCACCCTGCTGCACGTCTCCAATTTGTACAATATTCCCCAGCAGCAACGCCTGGCAGATCTGCTGATTCAGGTTTCCGGTATGGAGAAAGTGTTCTTTTCCAACTCCGGCGCTGAAGCCAACGAGGCAGCAATCAAGATCGCACGTAAATATGGCAACGATAAAGGTGTGAAAAGCCCCACCATTATTGTCATGGCCAATAGTTTCCATGGCAGAACCATGGCCACGCTCACCGCTACCGGAAACACCAAGGTCCAGATCGGCTTTGAACCGCTGGTGGAAGGTTTTATTCGCGTACCCTACAACGATGTCGCAGCAGTAAAATCCGCCATCGCTGAACACAACAACATAGTCGCGATCCTGGTTGAACCCGTGCAAGGTGAAGGTGGCGTGCGGGTTCCTGCAGCGGATTACTTGAACCAACTGCGCGCTATTGCCGATCAGCACGAACTCTTGTTAATGCTGGATGAAATCCAAACCGGCAATGGCCGTACCGGCACCTACTTCGCTTATCAACACAACGCCCTGCTGCCTGATGTGGTCACTACCGCCAAAGGTTTGGGCAACGGCATGCCAATGGGCGCTTGCCTCGCGCGCGGCAAAGCGGCCGAGGTTCTACAACCAGGCAACCACGGCACTACCTTTGGTGGCAACCCACTGGCCTGCAGCGCGGGTATTGCGGTGATCGAAACCCTGCAATCATCTAACTTGATCGCACGTGTAAAAGTACTGGGCGATAAACTCTTGGCCGATTTCAAAACCGCGCTAGAGGGCAACCCTAAAGTGGTCGATATCCGTGGCAAGGGGTTGATGATCGGAATCGAGCTGAATGCGCCCTGCCCTGATTTGGTTCAGAAGGGGCGTGATCTGGGTATTTTGATCAACGTGACTGCGGTCAACACTATCCGTTTGTTACCCACGTTTATTCTCACCGATGCTGAAGCCGATGAACTGGTCAGCAAAGTGGTGCAACTGGTTAATGAGTTTTAACCCTGTAGTGAAAGCGTTTTAAATAGGCGCGCGCATAAGGCGCGCGCTGCAATAAAAGAGCAATGATTATGGTTCCCCCAAAGGCACCGAGACATTTTCTAACCCTCGCCGATATTAACCGCGCCGAACTCCAGCAGATAATCGCGCGCGCCATCGAACTCAAAGCCATGTTGCGCCAGGGCACCGCCCCTGAGCCGTTTAACAACAAAGTATTGGCGATGATTTTTGAGAAAAACTCCACCCGCACCCGCGTCTCTTTCGAATCCGGCGTAGCTAAATTGGGCGGCCATGCGATTTTTTTATCGACCAAAGATTCACAACTCGGTCGCGGTGAACCCATCGAAGACGCCGCACGCTGCATCGCCAGCATGGTCGATATGGTGATGATCCGCACTTTCGGCCACGATACGGTCGAGCGTTTTGCCGAGTATTCGCGCGTACCGGTGATCAATGGCCTGACCGACGAATATCACCCCTGCCAGTTATTGGCGGATATCCAAACCTATGTTGAAAAACGCGGCTCGCTCGCGGGAAAAACTGTCGCTTGGGTGGGTGATGGCAACAACATGTGCAATACCTATATTCAAGCGGCTGAGCTGTGCGATTTTGAATTGCGCATTGCCACGCCCAAGGGTTTTGAGCCGGAAGATGAATTTGTGACCCCTTATCAAGATCGCGTCACTCTGAGCAACGATCCGCGTGCGGCAGTTGCGGGAGCCGATTTGGTGGTCACCGATACCTGGGCATCTATGGGTCAGGAAGATGAAAAGAAGCAGCGCGAGAAAATCTTCAGCGGTTATCAGGTTAACAAAGAGTTGATGAGCCTCGCTAAAGCCGATGCGCTTTTCATGCACTGCTTACCCGCCTATCGCGGCAAAGAAGTCTCAGCAGAGATCCTCGATGCGCCAGATTCAGTTGTGTGGGAAGAAGCAGAAAACCGTATGCACGCACAAAATGCGTTAATGGAATTTCTCTTTAACCAATAATTGTCGGTGCGCCTTACGCGCAAAAAAGTAGAAAAAATAAAGCCCGCTAGTTCATGTGAACTAGCGGGCTTTTCTTTTGGAGCAATCACAAATATTGGTTGATAACCTAGGCGCCGCTGCTGCAAAAAAAAGAATAATGATTTGATC
>CAIOHY010000216.1 GCA_903858205.1 uncultured Cellvibrio sp. | reverse complement strand
TGCCGCGCTCAATACGACCAGTCACTACAGTGCCGCGACCAGAGATCGAGAACACATCTTCTACTGGCATCAAGAAGGCGCCATCAATCGCGCGCTCTGGAGTGGGGATATAAGTGTCAAGTGCATCAGCTAACTTCATGATGGCTTCTTTACCCAATGGGCCTTCGTCGCCTTCTAGGGCTAACTTAGCAGAACCTTGGATGATCGGTGTGTCATCACCTGGAAAGTCATACTTAGATAAAAGCTCGCGCACTTCCATTTCAACTAACTCGAGCAATTCAGCATCATCAACCATGTCGCATTTGTTTAGGAACACAATGATGTAAGGAACGCCTACTTGGCGTGCCAAAAGAATATGTTCGCGCGTTTGTGGCATTGGGCCATCAGCAGCAGAACACACTAAGATTGCGCCATCCATCTGAGCAGCACCGGTAATCATATTCTTGACATAGTCAGCATGACCAGGGCAATCGACGTGAGCATAGTGACGATTAGCTGTTTCGTACTCAACGTGTGCAGTGTTAATCGTAATACCACGGGCTTTTTCTTCTGGAGCAGCATCAATCTGATCGTATGCTTTGGCTTCGCCACCAAATTGCTTTGAGAGCACGGTTGCAATTGCCGCTGTCAAGGTAGTTTTACCGTGGTCAACGTGACCAATGGTGCCTACGTTTACGTGCGGTTTTGTCCGCTCGAATTTTTCTTTTGCCATTTTTAATCTGCCTTCTTTAGCTAGTCAATATTCAAAATGAATGTGGATAAATTATTTCGCTTTAGCAGCCATCACTGCTTCAGCAACGTTCTTAGGTGCTTCGGAATAATGCTTAAATTCCATAGTGTAAGTAGCGCGACCTTGGGTCAACGAGCGTAAGCCAGTTGAGTACCCAAACATCTCTGCCAATGGCACTTCAGCGCGAACAATCTTGCCGCCGCCTGGAATGTCATCCATACCTTGCAAAATACCGCGACGTGATGAGAGATCGCCCATTACGTTGCCCATGAAATCTTCAGGTGTTTCAACTTCAACTGCCATCATCGGCTCAAGTAACACTGGTGATGCTTTACGCATACCGTCTTTAAACGCCATAGAGCCCGCCATCTTAAATGCGTTTTCGTTGGAGTCAACATCATGGTATGAACCGAAGAACAATGTTGCTTTGATATCGACGACTGGATAGCCAGCCAAAATACCGGAGTTCAATGTTTCAATGATGCCTTTTTCTACTGCAGGAATATATTCACGGGGTACTACGCCGCCTTTAATGGCGTCAACGAACTCGAAACCTTTACCTGGCGTTTGTGGCTCAAGCTTTAACACCACATGACCATACTGACCGCGACCACCGGATTGCTTAACGAACTTGCCTTCGATTTCTTCGCAAACCTTACGAATCGTTTCGCGGTAAGCAACCTGTGGCTTACCAACCGTAGCCTCGACACCAAATTCACGACGCATACGGTCAACTAAGATTTCTAAATGGAGCTCGCCCATTCCTGAAATAATGGTTTGACCTGATTCTTCGTCAGTCTTCACGCGGAAAGATGGATCTTCTTGTGCCAAACGATTTAAAGCAAGGCCCATTTTTTCTTGGTCTTGCTTAGTTTTTGGCTCAACAGCTTGAGAAATCACCGGCTCTGGGAATACCATGCGCTCCAAAATCACAATGCTATCTGGATCACACAAGGTTTCGCCAGTAGTTGCATCCTTCAAGCCAACTGCTGCAGCAATATCGCCTGCATGAACTTCTTTAATTTCCTCGCGTTGGTTTGCATGCATCTGTAGCAAACGACCAACGCGTTCTTTCTTGCCCTTGATAGGGTTGTATATAGTATCGCCAGATTTCATTACGCCCGAATAAACACGGAAGAAGATCAGCTGCCCAACAAATGGGTCGGTCATGATCTTAAATGCCAACGCAGAGAATTTCTCATCATCAGCAGCTTTTCGAGTCGTAGGAGTTCCGTCTTCCAATTCGCAAGGAACTGGTGGGACATCTAAAGGTGACGGCAACAACTCAACGACCGCATCCAACATCGCCTGAACACCTTTATTTTTAAAAGCCGTTCCGCACAACATTGGAACGATTTCATTGGCGATAGTACGCTGACGTAGTGCGGCTTTGATTTCTTCTTCGGTCAATGCTTCACCGCCGAGGTACTTTTCCATTAACTCTTCTGAACTTTCGGCAGCTGCTTCAAGCAACTTCTCGCGCCACTCTTCTGCAGAGGCTTGTAGCTCAGCTGGAATCTCAGCGTAATTAAACTTAGTACCCTGTGATTCCTCATCCCAATAGATAGCTTTCATCTTGACCAAATCTACAACACCTTTGAAGTTTTCTTCGGCACCAATTGGAATTTGAATCACGATAGGATTTGCTTTTAGGCGCATCTTCATTTGGTCATAGACCTTGAAGAAATTAGCACCCGTACGGTCCATCTTGTTTACAAATGCTAAACGTGGAACGTGATACTTATTTGCTTGACGCCAAACCGTTTCAGATTGCGGTTGTACACCACCTACCGCACAGTAAACCATGCAAGCGCCATCCAAAACACGCATAGAACGCTCAACTTCAATAGTGAAGTCTACGTGTCCTGGGGTATCAATGATATTGATACGGTGCTCTGGAAAATTACCAGCCATGCCCTTCCAGAAGGT
>CAIOHY010000215.1 GCA_903858205.1 uncultured Cellvibrio sp. | reverse complement strand
GATTAGCGGTGGCAAGGTTCTGGCGGCGCATTTTTTCGGATGCCCTACTGGCATAGGTTGATACCGCCTCGCGCAGTTCCTGTAATGTCTGGACAGAGCGACCGAACGAGCGTGATGAGACGAGACTTTTGCGGTTCGATGGTACTTCATCAAGGTCAAGGCATGATTGCCCCCGCAGTTCCAAGACAATCCGCTCGACGACGACGCCGAACCGTTCACGGATGAAGTGGGCGTCGGCCTGCCGAAGCTGTAACGGAGTCGTTATGCCAACTTCATTCAGCCGCTGCATTGCGTCACGACACGCGCGCGGCTGTTCTGCCCAGAATACGCTGCACAAATACTGTAAAAAAGAGTAGCGGCAGGGCCATGAACAGGATTGCCGCGGAAAGTTGCGGCCATTCATCACCCTCGCCGCCCACTTGCGCTTCCTTGATGGACATCTGCCCGATAACCCATGCCGGCAATGTCGAGACGCTATCATTCGTCAACGCGGCTGCGAAGAGATATTCGTTCCAGCACAGAACAAAGATCACAAGCCCGATTGCAGCGATGCTGCCTGCCACCATCGGCATAAAAATCGTGAACACAATCCTGACATGCGACGCGCCCTCAAGCTGCGCCGCTTCCTCCTGCTCCGTGGCCGCCAAACCGAAAACGGGCATCATCAGCCAGACGGCAACGGGCAGATTTGCCGCGCTATAAGCCGCAATCAACGCAAAATGCGTATCAAGCGCACCGATCCGCTGCGCCATCATATAGAGCGGCAGAATGACGACGACAGGCGGCACAATACGGGTCGCGAGAATGACGAAGCGGATCTGTTCGTTCGCAATCAGCGCCCCGCGGCGGGGCAGGCGGGTCGCGAAGAGAACAATCAACGCCCCCGTGATCGCGAGAGCAAGTTGCCATTCAAGGGCGGGCGCATAAAACGCCGCTGTCAGGAACATCAATGCCAGGCCAAACCCCGCAAACCGGTTCCATCGCAATCGCGATTTAAACCGTGTCAGTCCGTAAACCGCCATGCCGCCAATGAGAAGGGTAAGCAGTGTCGAAACACTTGCGACAAAGATCGAGTTGGCAAGGCGCAAAAGGAGGTGGTCATTGTCGTAGGTTAAAATGGCACGCCATGCGCCAAGCGTCGGCATGAAGTCGATAAAGGGGAGATAAAACGGCCCCTGCATGATCGCCGGCTCATCTTTGAGCGTGGTCACCGCGATCCAGTAGAGCGGAAAAAGACAGACAATTGACCAGAAAATGAGAACCGCTTGGGTCAGAACGGAGACGCTCCGCCTGCGCATGATCGACTACTTCTCTGCTGGATTTGCGCGCTGCATTCCGTGCGTTGCTGTCAAAACATGAAATCCTCTCGTTTGAGCAGGTAAGATTACCCGATCCACAACTATCATCTTTAACGGACCGAGCAAATCGGCGGCATAACGCCACGGCCTCAGGCGGATAAAAATACCAATATCGATAAAATTGCTAAAAACGACAAAACCCTGTCATATTTTAGTCTAAGGGGCATAAAAAATGGAGAAAAAGACACAAAATGATCTTTTCCGTGGCCCATCCCGGGCAAGATTGAGGTTTAACAAATTTCTCGTGGGAAGTTCTCCCACCTTTGGTAAACCTATTCGAGAACTTTTTGAACCAAGCTAAACGCGTGCTTCGAAAATATAACGGCATTCCAAGAAAAAACTTCTTCTTGTTCCCGAAAGAATGCGAGTTTAAGTTTAACCATGGCTCTCCCGCAGAGCAGATCAAAACTCTGCAGAAATGGGCTAAATTCTAACCCAATCTACGACAGCACCATTATGTATTATTAAAGCTTTAATTTCGTGATTATGGCCTGTGTGAGGTTTACGGATGGAAATCACTTCGGAATGGCTTTCCCGCAAATTAGGCTATGGATTTTCCTTTGATGAAGAACTGCCATCGCCTGACAAATGGATTGAAGAAGCACGCGATCAAGTCGCAAGCGTTCCAAAGTTCGACCCCTGGCGCTTGATTGCAAAAAATCCTGAGGCCAAGAAATTAGAAGACTTAGATCTACCTCAGTTGCCCTTCATGAATTCAGTCTCTTTGAAAAAGAGCGA
Organism: uncultured Cellvibrio sp.; assembly: GCA_903858205.1. Classification (GTDB taxonomy): domain Bacteria; phylum Pseudomonadota; class Gammaproteobacteria; order Pseudomonadales; family Cellvibrionaceae; genus Cellvibrio. The sequence goes on along the minus strand of CAIOHY010000215.1, from coordinate 552 downwards.
TATACGTTATCCCAAAAGTATAGATGCTGCTGTCAGCCTGTACAAACAAGGCGATAATGAAAAAAGTAAATTAGAAAAATTTTACAAAGCAAAAAAAATTACAGAAGGCGAATTAACAAGAAATTATTTTAATAAATACAATCGTTTTCCCTGGTGGCGCGATACCGTTACCCGTGGCATTGACAATGTCTTAGGAACCTCACCCGTATTTAATCGCTTTTGGCACTTTTGGATTAATCATTTTTCTTTAAACACAGGCAATTGCGAAGGCGAACTCTTTGGTAGCTATTATCTAACATTACGTTCTAATCTAGATGCAAAATTCGAAAATCTTTTATTTGATGCCATTTGGCATCCGGCAATGCAGGTGTTTTTAAATAATAATGAAAGTGTTGGTCCAAATTCAAAAACAGCTCTTTATAATAAATCTATTGGAAAAAAGAAGATAAATTCAATTAATGAGAATCTGGCTCGCGAAATTCTGGAGCTTTACACTGTCACACCAAAAGCCAATTTCACACAAAATGACGTAAATTCTGCAGCATACATATT
>CAIOHY010000214.1 GCA_903858205.1 uncultured Cellvibrio sp. | reverse complement strand
TGGCAGCGCTATTCATACAAAAACGCCCGAGGCCATCACGACCCCGGGCGGTTAAGATTTCTAAAACCCGTTATCCAGTTAATCACAACGCTGCTCCGCTTAAGTGAACAGCATTGCGAGCTTAACTCGGGGTTTTCGGTAGTTTTACACTAGCGTTAGTTTCACATTTATACGCTAAACAAAGCCGCACTATCCAAGCCCTGTTTTTCCATGATGTCACGCAAACGCTTTAATGCTTCCACTTGAATTTGGCGAACGCGCTCGCGAGTCAAACCAATTTCAAGACCAACCTCTTCAAGTGTACTGACTTCGTAGCCGCGCAAACCAAAACGGCGAGCGAGAACTTCACGTTGCTTTTCAGTCAACTCATCCAGCCAATGATCAAGACTGGTGGTCAGGTCTGCATCTTGCAACAGCGCCGCAGGATCTGACACATGGGTATCGGCAATTGTGTCGACAATCGCACGATCCGATGAATTGCCAATAGGCGCATCGATAGAGGTAACACGCTCGTTGAGACTCAACATGTGCTCCACATCAGCGACCGGCTTGTCGAGCAGATTAGCGATTTCTTCCGGCGTGGGCTCATGATCCAATTTTTGCGACAGCTCGCGCGCTGCACGCAGATAAATATTTAATTCTTTAACAACATGGATCGGCAAACGGATAGTGCGGGTCTGATTCATAATCGCACGTTCGATAGTTTGGCGGATCCACCAAGTAGCGTAAGTTGAGAAGCGGAAGCCGCGTTCAGGATCAAATTTTTCAACGGCACGGATCAAACCCAGGTTGCCTTCTTCGATCAAATCGAGGAGTGCGAGACCACGGTTAACATAGCGACGGGAGATTTTTACGACGAGACGAAGGTTACTTTCAATCATGCGCTTGCGCGCTGCTTCATCGCCTTTTAGTGCTTTGCGAGCAAAGAATACTTCTTCTTCAGCGCTGAGCAGTGGGGAGAATCCAATTTCATTGAGATAAATCTGGGTAGCATCGAGCGTTTTATTGTACTTATCATCAACAATTCGCTCGCTTACATTGGATGACGAGGACTTGGGCAGCTCATCGTCTTCTTCAGCCAACATCAACTCTGCTTCATCCAACTCAACATCCGCTGCAATAAATACATCATCGCGATCAAATGTTGTTGTATCCCTATTTTGTAAAGTCATTTTTTTCAGCCCCTTATATCAATTTTTATTTAACCGGCTGGCTTTTTATAAGTCATCCAGCTCGCTCAAGCTGTACCCCTAAACATAGATGCCATATGTTTCGAGATATTATTCACAAATTGCCGTTCTAACTTATGAATGTGACACTTTAGCGTCGTGGCAGAAACCTTAACGGATCTACCGGGGTACCATCACGACGAATCTCAAAGTGAAGCTTTACTCTATCGGTACCACTTGAACCCATATCGGCAATTCTTTGCCCAGCTTTAACAAAATCTCCTTCTTTTACTAACAACCTATCATTGTGTGCGTAGGCGCTAAGGAAGGTTTCGTTGTGCTTGACGATAAGCAACTTGCCGTAACCACGCAGCCCGCTTCCAGAATAGACAACCTGTCCGCCAGCAGCTGCCAGCACAGGCTCTCCCAATTTGCCGCCAAGATCAATACCCTTATTTAACGCGTTACTGCCCTGAAATGATGAAAGTAAAGCGCCCTTCGCTGGCCAGCGCCATTGTGGTGCACTCCAAACTTGCCCTTTGTTATTTATACCACCACTTTTGGTTGTTTTATTTTCTTGACGACTGCTATCAACTTTATAGGTTGATTGCGGCTTATGACGACCGATTTGTGAGGAATTAGGCACCTCAGCGACTCGTTTGCCAGGCTGGCTCTTTACTGTTACAGGCGAATTGGATGCGGCAAGATCCAACCGAATAACTTGCGAAGGACGGATGATATAAGGCGGAGAAATACCGTTGAATTTTGCAAGAGCCTCATACTTTAAGCCGTACCGCCAAGCAATAGAAAACAACGTATCGCCAGCAATTACCACATGGGTCTTAGGACGGTAAACATGGGTTTTAGATCTTTCGAGGACAGGCGCGGGGGAATGGTTAGCACAAGAGATCATTAGGGGAAGAATGATCAATATTACGAACACTTTTGCTAATGTAACCCAATAGCTAGATGACACTTCCGACATGAAATCACTCAAGATGTATAGTTGTTTTTGTAACACCCTTATTCCATTTGGAACTTAATATACGAAATTTATTTTAAAATTATCTAATATCTTTATAAAAACGTGCACAAAAAGAGGATTGACGCACTAAAAAACACTGGGTAGTTGAGTAAAAACGCACGTTTTGAATTCATTTTTGGTGCATATTTTTCACATCAGCACCTCGACCACATCAAACCTAAGATTTGGGATTAAGTATCAACGTGAAGTACCTGAAAGAAAAGGAACAAATTTGACCGGCTCCAGTATTTGCGTCACGTAATTTTCGCTCTCTCCATCGCGCAGAATCAAATGTAACTGCTGCTCCCGACCACCTACCGGAATTACCAAAACGCCACCCGGTGCGAGCTGCTTTAATAGTTCGTCGGGAACAGCCTGAGGTGCTGCAGTGCTTAGAATTCCGTCGTAAGGCCCCGCTTCCGGCCAACCGAACCCCCCATCCGCATGGCGAAATTGAACATTGCGCAATCCGAGCTGACGTAGGCGTTCACGCGCTTTGTCCTGTAAGGGCTTAATTCGCTCCACACTGTAAACATTGGGTACCAATTGGGCGAGGACACTTGTCTGGTAGCCAGACCCAGTGCCTACCTCTAACACTTTATTGAGCTTACCACCCGCCGCTCCCAGCAATACTTCAGTCATCCTCGCCACTATGTAGGGCTGGGATATAGTCTGACCGTGACCGATAGGAAGCGCGGTATCTTCATAGGCGCGGTGCGAGAGTGCCTCATCCAAAAAAATGTGCCTCGGTGTATTTAACAGGACATCCAACACCCGCATGTTAGTTATACCCTGTTCGCGCAAACGCTGAATAAGACGCTCACGGGTGCGCAGCGAGGTCATACCTACACCTTGCATCAATAAGTTGGTCATGTTCAGATTCTCTCCTGTATATGCGACGACAACACCAACAATAACAACAAAAATCACAAAAATAAGTCGTTGGTGTCGAAACAACGAAAGTGCCAACTATAGCATGGGTTGCCGTGTTTCCCGCTAGACGGGATCAGGCGCCTCGGTCGAATGGTTATGGAGCTGGACAAGCTCATGCAAAACTGACGTCGCAAATTCACCCGCATCGAGCGAAAAGTGCAACACCAAATCATTATCAACCCACGACCAACGCGAATTGCGAGGTATTAATTGCAATGCGCGACGCTCTTGCGATAGACCAGCATGCTCAAGGCCGTCGCACCATGTAGCCCAATTGGCCAAAGCATTTTG
>CAIOHY010000213.1 GCA_903858205.1 uncultured Cellvibrio sp. | reverse complement strand
CTCTTGATCTGAAGGCGAACAACACCAACACCAGTACCTACTTATTCTCTGGCTTGGATAAGTCTGCTACTAACTACACTTGTTCTGAAACCAATGCTGCCGGTGTTTGTGTTAAGAGCACAACCAAAAACCCCGTTCGCGGGAATTTGACCCCGGGTTGGGCGAGCGGTGCGCTGGGCACAGAGACGTTTAACCAAACCTGGGGACGTGTTGCAAGCATGGACTCAGAAATCATCGATTTTGATGCGGAGTATGCCGGCGATGGATTCAAGGTAACTGCTCGCGCAGGCAGCACTAAAGCAGAAGGCGGTACGGATCTCACGACTAACTTCTCGCACTTTGCCAGCTTGGGTGATGACAAGATGGCGTTGTGGGCAGGTAGCATTGATGCGTCAGGCAAACAAATCAAGATTAAACCGACTTCTGATTTGAACATGACCCTTGCTAACTATCGCGATAAAGCAGCGGCTGAATCCTGGGCTGTCAAAAGAGGCCCTAACTCTGATGAAGAGAGTTACGCACAAGTCGATTTTGAATTTGATCTTGATTTAGGTGCAATTAAATCCTTCAAGACCGGCGCGCGCACAACTGATCACGACGTAGAAAAATCTTCTGAAGTAGCAGTCATTGGCAAACAAACCTTAAATGATACCTCGATGTTTTACAGCGGTACTTTTGACGTCGGTTCGCATGGTTTTAAAGCGCCAAAACCGGTACTGGGCGCCATGATTAAGGCGACTTTGGCTGACGTAACCGGTTGGAAAGAGGAGCGTGCAGGATACGCTGGTTTGAATGAACAAAATGACGCGCTCTATGGCATGTTCACGTTCGAAGCGGACACTGTAAAAGGTAATTTTGGTTTGCGTTACGTAAGCACCGACGTTACGGGCACCTCATACGCAATCGATGGTACTCCTTTGGCAAAGGGTGATCTCACACAGAACGCCTTTTATAGCAACGAAAAAACCGCCACAAAAGAAAACTACGATGATGTATTGCCAAGCATCAACGTGTCATTTGATTTAACGGATGACCTGGTATTGCGCACCTCAGCATCACAAGCCATCAGCCGTGCAAACTACAACGATATGTTTACCGCAGCGAGCCAGGCGGGATATCGCGATACCGTGCAAGGCAATGAACGTTTGACTATTGGCAACGTTGGCTTGAAACCAATGAAAGCATCGCAAGCCGATCTTGGCCTTGAGTACTACTACGGCGATGGCAACATGTTGTCTGCGACTTATTTTGTGAAGTCAATTAACAACTTTGTTACCACTGAAATTCAGGTTGATCAATCTGTTGGATTGGTGAGCCCAGACACAGGTCGTGACAGTTGGGAAGTGAACACTCTCAAGAACGCGGGCGGTGGTGAAATCGACGGTGTCGAATTGCAATTGAATCACGCGTTCGATAATGGTTTTGGTGTTGTTGTTAACTACACTTATGTTAACGCCAACGCACCGGCTGAAAGCTATGCGGATCGTTTGGGCGTATTTACCGAATCATCGAAAGACAGCGTCAACTTAGTGGGTTACTGGGAGAATGATGTCTACTCGGCACGCGCTGCGTACAACTGGCGTTCAGAGTACATGATTCGTGAAACGGGTTATTACGGTAATCGTATGCACGATGATTTCGGTTCGCTCGATTTGAGTTTGGGTTGGAATATTACTGACAGCTTGAGCTTGACGTTTGAAGCAACTAATCTCCTTAAAGAAGACGATATTCAATACGGTGCTGCTGAAGCCTACACCTCAGCATTTGGGATGAAAAGACCCTTGCTGGAAGGCTTCCCAGCCTGGTCTTTTGAAGGCGAAGCAACCTACATGTTGGGTGCAAGCTATAAGTTTTAATCGCTGAGTAGTAAGGGAAGGCCCAGCTTATGCTGGGCTTTTTTGTTTAAAAATAGTGATCCCTTTTTTCAATTGGTAAACCAGTGATGAAAATTAAACGCGTAGCAATTGTCGGTGGTGGTACGGCCGGTTGGTTGGCGGCGAATCACTTGGGTGTCGAACTTAGTCGCGATCCTGAAATTGAAATCACACTGATAGAATCAAAAGATATTCCCATTATCGGTGTGGGAGAGGGAACGGTACCGCAAATCAAAGCGACGCTAAAGCGCTTTGGCATTGCAGAAATTGATTTGCTCTCCACTTGCGATGCAACCTTCAAGCAGGGAATTAAATTTGCTCGTTGGATGGATGCAGAAAAGTATGGATCTGATCATTTTTATTACCATCCGTTTAGTTCACCCTTTCCATCGGGGTTTGATGTTACCCATTATTGGTTGAACAATAGAGATTCTTTCGAGTATTCAATGCTTTCCGAGATTTATTCGGTGGCCGAGATGAATCGATGCCCTAAACAAAAGTCCTCGCCGCCCTATATGGGTTTGGTGGACTATGCTTATCATTTCAACGCGCTTAAATTTGCTGAATTGCTGGCGAAAAATGCGCGCGAACGCTTTGCTGTTAAACATCTTGTTGAAACCATTTCCCAGGTTTTGCTTCATACCGATGGCAGTATAAAGGGATTTGTCTATGCTTCTGGTTGTGAGCAGGAATTTGATTTTTTTATCGATTGCACTGGTTTTTCTTCCCTGCTCATTGGCGATACCTTGGGCGTTCCGTTTTTGGATAAATCATCACAGATCTTGACTGACACCGCACTCGCCATTCAGGAGCCTGTCGCGGAGAGCGATGAAATTTTGCCTTACACCCTGGCAACTGCACACAAGGCGGGATGGATTTGGGATATCCCCCTGACTCAGCGCAGAGGCGTTGGTTTTGTTTATTCGTCCCGCCATATGACAGAAGCCGAAGCGGTAGGAAGTTTTTCCGATTATCTGGGGCGAGATCTGCAGAATACTCAGCTTAGAAAAATTCCGATGAAGATCGGCTACCGGGAATTTTTTTGGAAAAAAAATTGTGCCGCTTTAGGTTTGGCGCAAGGATTTGTCGAGCCGCTAGAAGCAACATCCATATTGGTGACTGATTTTGCTGCATTACTTCTGGCTAGAAACTTTCCCAAAACGGCAGATGATATTTCGGTGGTGTCAGCTCACTGTAATAAAGCGGTGAGCTACACTTGGGAGCGCGTGATTGATTTTGTACAGCTTCATTATTGTATTTCAGATCGCCGTGACTCGCCGTTTTGGATTGATAGCACCACCAATCCAGTTATGTCAGATGTGTTACGTGAACGGCTCGCTTTATGGAAAATTGGCGTGCCAAAAAAGACTGACTTTTTTAGTTCGTTCGATATTTTTGGTGTGGAAAACCACTTGTTTGTACTCTACGGCATGGATTACCCCACAAGGCCTGGCGCACTTGGCGTGAATGAAGCATCCAGATCAGCGGAGCTGGTACGCATCACTCAGGAAAAATCCTTACAGATGAGCCAGTCGCTGATGCCACATCGCGCGTGGCTGACTGAATTAAAAAAGGCGCTTGAAAACCGGTAGTTTTCTTGTTGCTGGTCGAGCAGGTGAATCGTTGAGATCATTAATGATGATAAATGAAAATGTGACTATGCAGTCATTGTCTTTCGGCAATGAAAAAAACAAAGTCATTTATTGTGATGATTTTTTAGTGAATCCATTAGGGCTTGTTGATTTTGCAAGTGGCGCGGTCTTTTCACATTATGCTGCTGCTTCCCAGCGCAAAGGTTATCCCGGTGTGCGCACACCAATGCCTGCCGATGTTGCTGATGAGTTTAAACAGACTATCAGCGACATAATAAAAGCTGAATTCAATATTCCAGCTGAAGCTAAAGTAACTGCATTGCAAAATGCCATGTGTTTAATGACAGTACCTGAGCAGGAGCTGGGGCCATTGCAACGAATCCCACATTTCGATGCCAGCAATCCGCGTTTCTTTGCAACGCTGCTTTATTTTTGTGGAGAAGAACATGGCGGCACGGGTTTTTATCGACACAACAGCACCGGCTATGAATCGATTACGCCTGAGCGATGCGATCCTTATCTGGATGCCTCCTATGAGGAGTTAAATAGAAAAAATCCCGAGCGTCGTTATTTTTCTGAGTCGGATGATTTTTTTACCAAGATCGGATTTGTTCCAGCGCAATTTAATCGTCTGGTTATTTATCCGGGTTGTTTGTTGCATTCGGCGAATATTCTGTCGGATATCAGCCTGAGTGCCGATCCAAAGACCGGTCGGTTAACGGCGAATAACTTTTTTATTTTTGAGTGAAATGAATAGCATTCTGCGTGCCAGTCTTTTCATTGCGAGATGGTGCTACATGTGAATAGAGTGTTGCTGCCACTCACGAGAAAAAAGCAGAAATTTTCTTTGACAACGTTGTCTGCAGGGCGTAATCTAACCCTGTCCAATGATGACATCTAGGCCTGATAACTCTCCTTGTTTGGTCTAGTATCATGGGGCATGAGTTCTCTAGAGCTGTAGTAGTGGTCTTGTGGTTAGTGCCCTGTGGGGCACTAACATTTTTTTAACTCTCTGTTATGATCACAAGCAGGTAAGAACATTCGAATTTTTGAGTATCCGGAGTTGTATAAACAAACCGGGTATTTGCTCTAAAAATAAAGAGGTAGATCATGGCAAAGATGCCACTCGGCGAACAAACCTTGTACATCGGGATTGATGGCGGCGGTACCAAATGTCGCGCCAGTATCATGACTGCAGATTTACAAGTGCTGGGTACCGGTGTCGGCGGACCTGCGAACCCTTTTCAGGGCGTACAACAAGCTAAAGATTCTATCCGCACCGCTGCCGAGCTTGCCTTGATTGATGCGGGCTTACCCTCATCGGCAATGAATGAATTGATCGCTGGCGCTGGCTTGGCTGGCGTTAATGTTCCTAGTCTTTACGATGTCATGTCGGCATGGGAGCACCCCTTCAAAGAAATGCACCTTACCACTGATCTCCATATCGCCTGTCTTGGTGCACATAACCGGGATGAGGGTGCGGTGATGATTTGTGGAACAGGTTCTTGTGGCTATTCTTACGTGGGCAATCAGTCTCTTTTTGTGGGCGGGCATGGTTTTCCAATCGGCGACAAAGGCAGTGGCGCGTGGATGGGTTTACAAGCCATTCAAGCGATTTTGCTGGCCTCCGATGAGCTTGGACCCAAAACCAGTTTGAGCGATTCCATTAGCGATTTCTTGCAAGCGTCCGGTGTAATGATCGTAGACCGTATGTTTGGAGCAAAGCAGGGCGATTACGCCAAGTTCGCCATTTTTGTAGTAGATGCTGCCGATGCAGGCGATGCAGTTGCCATCAGCATTGCTAAAGAAGGTGCGGCTTATATGAGTGCTGTCGCACGCAAGTTGTGGGCGACAAGTCCAGGGCGCATGTCGATTATCGGTGGTCTGGCGCCACGTCTGATTCCCTGGATGGACAAAGACATGTCTGCACATCTTTCTCCCGCTTTATACCAACCGGAATTTGGCGCCGTGTATTTTGCCAAGCAGCGTTTCACGCTAACCAATAATAATCAGAGTGTTTTATCCACTGCAATTTAATGCGAGAAATTAGCCATGAGTAACGATGCTATTGCTATTCCGACAGCGGGAGCAAATTCAAAGAATACATTTCTTCCTCTAGCAATGATTGCCGGGATGTTTTTTATTTTCGGCTTTGTTACTTGGCTCAATGGTTCCCTGATGCCTTATTTGGAAGTGGTGTTGGCCTTAACACCATTCCAAGCGTCATTTATTTTGTTTTCTTTTTACATTGCGGTCACCGTTTTTTCGCTGCCATCGTCTTGGATAATTCGTAAAGTTGGCTACAAGAATGGTATGGCGCTCGGCTTGGCCACTATGGCCTCGGCCGCGCTTATTTACATCCCTGCAGCAAAAACCCACTGGTTTGGAATGTTTCTGATTGGACAATTCATGATGGGTGCGGGGCAGACGCTGGTGCAAACAGCAGTGAATCCCTACGTTGTAAAAATGGGGCCGGAAGAATCTGCCGCGCGCCGTATTAGCATTATGGGGATTCTCAATAAATCGGCTGGTATTGTTGCGCCGATCGTATTTACTGCATTGATTTTGGGTGGTATGACTGGTCACCCAACGACAACACCAACACCGGAAGAAATCGAGCAGATGGCAAGCAATTTGGTGTTGCCCTACATTTATATGGCGTTGGTAATTGGTGCTGTTGCGTGTTTGGTAAAATTCTCGTCGTTACCTGAGTTGAAATTGGAAGACGATAGTTCAGAAAAATTGCCTTTGCGTGGCGCACTACAATTTCCCAATTTGGTGTTGGGCGTTATCGCCTTATTTCTCTACGTGGGTGTAGAGGTAATTGCGGGCGATACGATCGGCGCCTATGGTCGCAGTATTGGTTTTAGCAATTTCTCTATTCTGACTTCAATCACCATGACCTGCATGGTGATTGGTTATATTCTTGGAATTATTTTAATTCCGCGTGTTATTTCCCAGCAAAACATGTTGTTGGTATCCGCGGCTCTCGGTGTATTTATTAGTCTTTGTATTGTCTTCGGCAGTAACGAATCCACCTCTATCTCTTCATTGTTTGCATTCCTCGGTGTGCCGGCAATTCCTAACACGATTTTGTGTATCGCATTACTTGGATTAGCTAACGCTATTGTATGGCCGGCAATTTGGCCACTGGCGTTAAGCGGTGTGGGCAAATACACAGCGACAGGGTCTGCATTGCTTATTATGGCTATTGCGGGCGGTGCGGTGGTGCCGGTGATTATGGGGGCGCTATCAACCGTTATTGACCGCCAGACTGCGTATATTGTGATGACACCTTGTTATCTGTTTATTCTCTTCTACGCAGCTAAGGGATACAAACTGCGCAGCTGGAAATAATGTTTACACGTCAGCACTAGGACCACATCATCTGCGAGGTATCCGATGGTCAAGCAGCGTTTTCTAGCCTTGGATGTGATGCGTGGTTTGACCCTCGCGTTAATGATTTTGGTAAACACTCCCGGTTCATGGGAGTTTGTTTACGCGCCCTTGCTTCATGCCGATTGGCATGGAGCGACGCCCACCGATTTTGTATTTCCTTTCTTCATGTTTATTGTCGGCTCAGCGATGTATTTTGCCGTGCGCGGCTTGAGTGCGCTCGATTTTGTTGCGCAATCCAAAAAAATTCTGCGTCGTGTTGCCTTGTTATTTTTGATCGGCGTGTTGCTCGCGGCCTATCCATTTACTGAAAGCCTCGATCAATGGCGGGTGATGGGGGTGTTGCAGCGCATTGCTATCGCCTATGGCTTTGCCGCATTCATTATTTTGTATTTTGGTTTCACTGGTCGAGTCGTCATTAGTAGTATTTTATTGGTCGGCTATTGGGGAGTGTTAAATCTTTCTGCTGATCCCTACAGTTTGGAACATAGTGTTGTGCGCCAGTTCGATTTAACTGTGCTCGGGGCGAATCATTTGTGGCAGGGGAAACGCATGCCCTTTGACCCTGAAGGTATTCTAAGTACCTTTCCATCCATAGTGAATGTCATCATTGGTTTTGAAGCAACACGGGTGTTGCTCGCGAGTGACGATAAAGAAAAAGCGCTGAGTAAATTATTGGTATCGGCATTGGCATTGATTGCTGTGGCGTTATTGTGGAATACGGTTTTCCCGATCAATAAATCGCTATGGACTAGTCCGTTTGTATTGCTGACCTGTGGTGTTGCGATTTTGATGTTGATTTTATTGGTGAAGCTTGAGCAGTCAGCGGTAGCCAATGCCATTAAGCCTGTGTATCACGTCTTTGAAATTATCGGCAAAAATCCGCTCTTTATTTATGTGTTGTCGGGCCTATTAGCGACGACCATGTATTTAATTCCGATTGGTAGTGAATCACTTTATACCGCGCTCTATGCCGCTTTCCGCAGTCTGCTCGATCCGTATTTCGCATCGCTAATATTTGCTCTTTTGCAAGTTGCTATCTTGTGGTTCGTTGCTTGGGTATTGCACAAACGCAACATTATTATCAGTTTGTAACACTAATCGCTTAGGTGTGATGAGTGATTTTTGACAGGTGTTGATATGAAACAAGCGTTAGTGGGCGCGCGTATTTTTACCGGCAAAGAATTCCTGGATAACTATGCTCTAGTGATCTCAGGTGAACAGATTTCAGCGCTGGTTCCCCTCGCTGAATTGGACGAATCTGTCCCGCAAATTTTATTCGATGGTGGCGTCATCGCCCCAGGATTTATCGATTTACAAGTGAATGGTGGTGGCGGTGCGTTTTTTACGAACGATACCAGCGTCAACGCAATCGCAACCATGCTGAATGGCCATCGCCCCACAGGCACCACCTCACTCTTACCTACCTTGATCAGCGACACCCGCGAAGTGCATCAAGCGGGTGTTAAAGCCGTTGCTGATGCTGTTGCGGCTGGCATGAAAGGTGTACTTGGTGTTCATGTTGAAGGTCCGTTTTTTGATATGGCGCGACGCGGTGCGCACAACGAGCGCTACATTCGCGAAATGGAACAAGCCGATATCGATTGGTTGGTGGCCTCGGTAAAAGGTCAGCACGATTTTAAAGTCATGCTCACGCTCGCGCCCGAGCACGCTGCGCCGGGCCAAATAAAACAATTAACCTCTGCCGGTGTGGTCGTTTGTGCTGGCCATACCGATGCACATTACGAATCTGTAGTGAGCGCACTCAAAGAAGGTCTCTCGGGTTTTACGCATTTGTACAACGCGATGCGCCCAACAACTGGCCGTGAGCCGGGTGTCGTGGGCGCCGCCTTGGAAGATCCAAACAGTTGGTGCGGCATAATTATCGATACCTACCATGTGCACGCAGCTTCTGCGCGAATCGCTTGCGCCGCAAAACCCAAAGGCAAAATGTATTTGGTGACCGATGCTATGTCTACCGTCGGTTCGCCCGAAAAATCATTTCAGATTTACGGCGAAACTATTTATGAAAAAGATGGTTGCCTCGTGAACGCGGAAGGGCGTTTGGCTGGCAGTGCAATCGGTATGATTGATGCCGTGCGTTTGAATACCGAATGGGTCGGCATGCCCCTGAGTGAGAGTTTGCGTATGGCGGCGCTTTATCCTGCGGAATTTATGCAAGTGGATAATTACCTCGGTCGCATTCAAGCCGGTTTTCGTGCGGATTTGGTTCATTTTACGGATGATTATCGCGTAACCCACACCTGGGTTGCGGGCGATTTTTTACGTCACAGCTAACTTTTGGAAAGCTAAAATTTATTTTTCGGTCAATACCACTCACTGGAGTGTTCAATGAAAGTTGTTATCTTGAAAGATGCTGCAGCGGTTGCTCAATACGGTGCGAATATTTTTATTAAACAAATTAGCCGCAAGCCTGATTCGGTATTGGGTTTGGCAACTGGCTCAACGCCCGTGGCGCTTTACAAAGAATTAATTGAGGCTTACAACACGGGGCGGGTTTCTTTTAAAAAAGTGAGTAGTTTTAATCTGGATGAATATTTAGGTTTACATCCAACTCATCCACAAAGCTATCGCTATTTTATGAATCAACAATTGTTTGATCATATCGATATCGATAAATCCTTGACCTTTGTTCCACCGGGCGATGCGGAAGATCCATTCACTGCGTGCGCACTTTATGAAACAGCAATCAAACAAAAAGGCGGTATTGATATTCAATTGCTGGGTATCGGTCGCAATGGTCATATCGGTTTTAACGAGCCATCTTCTTCCTTGATGTCGCGCACCCGCATCAAGACTCTCACGCGTGCAACCATTGACGACAACGCGCGTTTTTTTGGCCCCGATGAATACCAGCCGCACTTATCCATCACCATGGGTATAGGCACGATTCTCGAATCGAAAAAAGTAGTCTTGTTAGCAACCGGCGAAAACAAAGCTGAAGCAATTAAAGCAACCGTAGAAGGACCATTGACCGCTGCAGTTCCGGCATCGGCACTGCAATTACATGAACAAGTAGTATTGGTGATTGATGAGGCAGCGGCTTCATTGTTATCGGATGTGGAGCTTTACAAGCATATCGAAATTGAAAACCAAAAATTGCTGGAGCGATTAGGTCGCACTTGATTTTTATTGTTGCTGTTTAAAAATAAAAACGCCGGCTTGTTTTCAAGCCGGCGTTTTTTTATGGGCAATGCTTTGGTTTTGCTTAACGTTTTGACGGCGCCGGGCAGGTAGAGTCGCGCACAATTAATTGCGGATAGAAACCTTCGCTTTCGACATCGCGTTTGTTGCGGATGGTGTCAATCAATAGGCTGGTTGCGCGCTCGGCAATGGTTGGGTTCGGTTGTTGTGCCGTAGTCAGGTTGGGCCAGGCTTGGCGCGAGAAGGGGCTGTCTTCAAAGCCGACGATTGAAAGTTGTTGCGGCACATCAACACCTTGAATGCGCGCGGCAAATAAAGTGCCTGCTGCGATTTCGTCGTTACAGGCGAAGACTGCAGTGGCTTTTACGGTAGATGAGAGCAATTGGCGGG
>CAIOHY010000212.1 GCA_903858205.1 uncultured Cellvibrio sp. | reverse complement strand
TATCCAAAACCGGCGGGCACTGTGCGCGTAGACCGCAGCATCAACCTTCTGACTAACGGCGCCTTCGACGGTGGTTTAGCAAGCTGGCAGGGCGAAAACTATGACGGCGCAGGCGCGGCCTACTCGGTTATTAACGGCGAAGCGCGCACAACTGCAGCGGCACAAGGCACCGGTTCTGGCTCTTACCAACTGCACACCCAAGGGTTTGGCTTGAAACGCAACTATCGCTATCAAGTGAGCTTCCGCGCCCGCGCAGAGTCGCCACGCAATATTCAAGTCCGCCTCTCCGAGAACCAGCTGAACCCATCTTCAGCCGGAACCTATTTGCTACAAACCGTCGCCCTTGGAACCACCATGGCGAACTACAGCTTCAACGTCGATTTCACCGGTGGCGATAACCCCGGCCGCCTCGCCTTCCTGTTCGGCAACATGGGCAATGCCACAACCTTTATTGACGATGTGGTCATCCGCGAGATCGCCTATGTCGGCTCTGGCGATCCACTGGTTCCCGCCGTCAGCGCGACCAATTTCAGCGGAGCAAGCACAGGTTGGGAAAGTGAATGGTGGGGTGTTTCATCCCGCGCGGTTGATGGTTCGACCGGCAATAAAGCCAGCGGTCGCCCGGGTGTCGCTGACAATCAGGATCTGTGGGTGAGCGTGAACATCGACCCGGATTTTGAAGTGAAGGAAGTATTGGTCGCCGGTGATAAATCCGCACCGCGCAGCCTCGCTCAATTCAAAGTGGAATACGGCACCGCCAACAACACCCTGATCGATTGGACCAACAGCAACACCGACGGCAGCTATGAAAGTTTTAGCAACTTCAGCGCCTATCCTCCGGCGAACGAGCGCCGCTTCCGTTTCTGGTTCCGCCCACCGGCTGGCCAGGTCGTTGAAGTTGCTGATGTGCAGTTGATGGCTGTGGATTTAAAACCACACCGCATCTACACCATTAATCTGGATAACGCCGGCAGCATTAGCCCAGCAGGCACCATCCGCTACAGCAAAAACAACACCGATTCGGCGACTTACACCTTCAATCCACCGGCGGGCCAACAAGTCGCCAACGTGATTGTGGATGGTGTTTCTCTGGGCGCTATGAACAGCTACACCTTCAACGCGATTTCAGCGAGCCACACGATTGCCGTGTCGTTCACCGGTTCTGCGCCAGCCTCATCGGTTGCGAGTTCCAGTGCGCCATCATCAATAACGTCCAGCGTTAGCAGCTCCAGCGCACCGGCGTCGGTATTGGTATCCCAAGGTCGCCCTGTCACTGCCAGTACCAATTTCCAACCTGCTGCCAACGCGGTGGATGGGGTGACTGGCAGCCGCTGGGAATCCAATCACGGCGTGAGCCCGAGTTGGTTGATGGTGGATCTGGGTAGCAATCGTGCACTGACCCAAGTGGTTATCGATTGGGAAGTAGCTAACGCCGCCAATTATCAAATTCAAGGCAGCACCAACGGCACTAGCTGGACGAATTTGAAAACCGTCACCGGCGGCACCTTCGGCAACCGTACCGATACCCACGCAGTCAGCGGAAGCTACCGCTATGTGCGCGTTTACGCCACCGCACGCAGCGCAGGCAATAACTGGGGCTACTCGATTTTTGAACTGAAAGTGTTCGCGCAAAACGCAGCCGCGAGCAGCAGTTCGGCATCCAGCACACCAACGCCTGCACTCTTAACGCCGGTGAGCGCCAATGCGAGCACTGCGTTAACCGCCGCAAGCAATGCGATTGATAAAGACGGCGGCACTCGTTGGGAATCGGCCCATGCAATTGATCCGAGTTGGATCAGCTTCGACTTGGGTGCCGCAAAAACCTTGACCCAAATTGCGATCGATTGGGAAGCAGGAAACGCTGCCGCGTACACAGTACAAGGGTCAAACGACAACGCAAATTGGACCACTATCGCCAGCAGAACCGGCGGTACTTTTGGTGATCGTACCGACACACTCGCACTGAGTGGCAACTACCGCTACCTGCGCATTCACGGCACTGAGCGCAGTGTTGGAAACCAGTGGGGCTATTCAATTTGGGAGGTGCGACTAACAGGGTTTTAATTAAAAAACCAATTCATTAAAAAAGCAGTTTCATTATTTGGTCATACCCCTAAGCCGCCCGTTTTTTGCGGGCGGCGTTTTTACATAACAGCAGAAAGAAAATTACAAAACAAAAAAGCCTTATCAAAAATCAGCTAATGGACGAAAAAGACCATGCACAAGACCAAAGCACTTTTATTATCAACATTATTGTCACTCGGCCTCAGCGGTACCATCAGCACCCAAGCCGCCGTTATCACCTTTGACGATTTACCCGCAACAGAACTCGATGCAATCCCCGACGGTTATTACGGATTTAACTGGGGCGCATCACCTATGGTCAACGTGAGTTATTTTCACAAAGACCTACTACCCAATACCGGTTTTGAAAACGGCGTTGTCTCGGGCGATTACGCCGCATTTAATTTTCTCGCCACTACCAGCACCATCACTGGCGATCAATTTGATTTTAACGGCGCTTATTTAACGGCAGGCTGGAATGATGGCTTGAACATCGAAGTCACCGGTTTTTTACACAACATCACACTCTTCACCAAAACGGTTGTAGTCAACACACAGCAAGCGCAATGGTTTGATTTTAATTTCATGGGCATAAATTCACTGAGTCTACGCGCCTGGGGCGGAACCTCGATTGACGGCACCGAAGGCAATGATTTCTTCATCATGGACAACTTCACCATCAATGAACCCACAGCAGTTCCGGAATCATCCACGCTGATTCTTTTACTACTCGGTTTAGGCGGGATTTTAGTAGGGCGCAAAACCAAAAAGGCCTGATTACACAACAAACGCAACAAAACATAGCGTCCCAGCTTTGCCGCTACCAAGTGATTGGTAGCGGCGATTTTGTTTTTGGGGTAGATTGCCGAGCCTAACGTAGGTTGAGCTGGGCCGCGTAGGCTGGGCGCAGCGATGCCCAACATGGCAATTACGCAGAGTCACTCC
>CAIOHY010000211.1 GCA_903858205.1 uncultured Cellvibrio sp. | reverse complement strand
TTTACGCAACAGGTGATCAGTGGGAACGAGATCCTCTAGGATCACCATTTCCAGTGTATGTTGGCGAGGCGTTGGTTTTTTAAGCATGGCGATGGTCACAAAACGATTTGTGCCATTAAATAAAAACCCCCAGCTTTTGGCCAGGGGTTTGTCAGCAATCTGAAGCACCCGCAGGTGCCTCTTTTATCAACCAGCGTTTAGACGACAAAATCTACATGTATGCCTTGGCAAACGCAGCTTTGGATTCCTGAATATAAGTGCGCACTTTTACTGCATGGGACTCCCAGACTGCGCGATCAGTGTCGGTGGTGAAGGGATTTTGATCCTTGGCAACAGAGCGATCAAATTTATCGTAAAACGTAATAACCGAGGATGCGATTTGATTGAATCGCTCCTTAAAAATTTGTGACTCCTCCATAGTGCCGGTCGCCTTCATCATAAACTGCACAAACTCAGTATTGGAGCTGGAATGGTTTTGGTAACTTTCTGCTTGCACCATAAAATAATTGTGAATTTCCTGTAGTGCCGCGGTGCGGGTTGGCTCATCTTTACTCAGCACACGATTGTAGTTTTCTTGCCCTCGCCCCATGCCAACGGCAATCAATGACTCCTTGAGGTGCTTATCCAGATCTTTGCGGAATTTGTCCACCTCACGCTGAATATCGATCAGATCTTTATCAAGCGTGGTCACCGTATTCAGTTCTTTTTCAACTTCAGTTAAAAAGGTTTCGGTTTTGGTAAACGTCTTTAAACCATTTTCCTCTGCAAATTTACGAGCCTTGCGATCAATGCCTGCATTTTCATAGGCAACTTTATCAAAGGCGGTGGCTACGATGGTTTTAAAAGGTTCTGCAAAGGCGGCGTAAGCGCCCTGAGTCATGACATTGAGCGTCGCGGTCGCAATATCACCCAGCGGACGCAACAATGAGTCCATGCGCGCTTTTTGCAGAGGTGATGCAACCAGACGCACATCATTAACCACGCCCTTAAAGGTTTGATACGCAAGCGGATTGGCCATTTTTCCGCGCTCGGAAGTTGCCAATACCAATGTCACACTCGAGTAAATACCGTTGGCGTATTCCAGATATTGGCGCTGCACATCAATCTGCGCTGCATAATTTTTACCGAGCGTGCGCAAAGCATCTGCTTGTACCTGATAATTTTTGTCGTCACGCAATTTACCCAACACTTCCGCAATCACTTTTTCCTGATTTTTTTGCAATGCGGTATCCAACAAAATTTTTTCAACGCTGAGATCATCAATCCATACTTGGCCATTTGTCACTTCAAAATCCAGACGCAAGAATTTTTTACCTGGATCATCAATTGATATACGTTTTGCGTGGTATTCAACCGAATCGTTGTTACCCACAATCTGCCCCACCTGCACCCAACCGCTATCCGAATTTTGATTCGTTGCGACCAGTACATTCACTTTGTATTGCGTGGCGGGTGATGAGGTTTTAATCCAAAATTCCAACGTGCCTTGTTCGCTTAAATTCACGCGCGAGCGAACCGATGCTTCACCCTGCTCAATCTGCAACGCACCGGCCCCGGTACGCGCTTGTTCAGTGGCATATTTTGCACCGTACATGAGCGCCCATTTTTTGTGGTCGGCATCACTTTCAAAACCGTTCTTGAAAATAACCGATTTTTGCTGTGCAAACGCCAGTGATGGCATCAAACTGGCGGCGGATAACACCAAAACACTCGCAACTGTTTTAAACATAGTGGTCTCGCAATCCTCAAACAAAAAATAGATAACCGATTAAATCGTTCTCAATGTTGACTAGGGCTCAATAAAACCGGGAATACGGTTTTGCAAAAAACTATCGATAACATTTTTGCGCTCGCCCAACACGCGCGCATAGGCCACACGTTCGTCGGGCAAGCGCGTAATGGAATTCAAGTAGCCATTCGCACCCCAGCGATTAGCGGCAAGCGGATTGGCGACAGGATCGTTCAGCGCGCGCTCCGCAGAAATGATTGTCCAGCCCTGTTCGACCAAGCGATCAATCAAAGCCAGAATAAAATAGGCTGCCAAATCATTTTCCTGCAAGACTAAAAATTGTCGGGGTGAATAGCCCAAAAGAGTGAATGCTTTAGCATCATCTCGCGCAAGCGACTCAGCAATCAGATCAACATAGGCAGCTTCTAACGCCGCCATATTTACACTGCGATTCCCGCGGATTTTTTGCTGATACAACTGATCCAGATATTGATCCGCGCCACGCATGCTATTCATTCCAGTGAACGCGGGACGATAGCCGCGCTCCTCTAAAAATTTCGCAAGCTCACGCTGAATGCTGGTATCACCAAATTCGTGTAGATAGGAAAAGTGGACATGCTTTTGATAGCTACTAAAACCCTGCAATATTCGATTGGCTTTCATGATGCCAATTTCATAAACGTAGAGATCGCTCTTGGTCACTAAACTATGGCCGTGCCCGGCATTCACCAACAAATGGCCTTTATCGCCATAGAGTGCCAAACGCGCTCGATCTTTTTGATCAACACCTTTGGTTTTAACGATAAACATGGCTTGCGGAACGCCCGCTGTAGCGAGGTTACGCACTAACATTTGCGAACGCGCCATCGCATCCAATGATGTTGATGTTTGTAGAGTGTGATCAAATGCAATAACCAGCTCACGCGCATTAACAAGGCTGGCGCAGGCCATCCAACTGATAAAAAATAAACTACCGAGCAGCCATTTTTTCAACACAGTCTTATCTCTTGCAAATGGATTGTGGGCAAACATTTTATTCCAGAAAAATAGCTTCCTACGCCTAAAACCCTGTGATCTCGCCAAGATCTAGTGCGGTTTAGTATAACCTTCGGCCAACAAAAGACGATGGCTTTTACCCTGACAGACAGACTCGAGGCTATGCTGCCGCCGCTTGGCTGTATCTTATCTGAATGAGCTACCGCAGCCACAACCCTCCCTGTCTGCGCCCGCCCTCTGCTCGATCCTTCGCAGACCAATCTCTTTGACTGACTAATCCAAAGCCTGAAGCCATACATAGCTCGCTTTCACAGCGGCTACTGGGCCTACCATCATCGCTCAAGAAACCTATCTCATTGATTTTCAATAAATTATCTAAAGCTCAAAAAAATACCTTTAAAAAAACTTGCCAATATACTGTGCGCCACATAGCATACACTATGTATGACACAGTATGCGGAGCACAGTATGTCAGATGAACAGTTTGAAAAGCTCAGACAGGAATTGCGGCGGGGGATTTTGGTGTTGGCGGTGTTGGGGTCTTTGCGGCAGCCGCATTACGGGTATTCCCTGCGCAAACAATTACAGGATGCAGGGTTGGATATAGATGAAGGGACGCTTTACCCCTTGGTGCGTCGCTTGGCTGACCAGGGGTTATTGACCAGTGAATGGCAGCAGGGTGAAGGGCGTGAGCGCCGTTATTACCAGCTTTCCCCCGAGGGTTCGGCTTTGCTTGAAAGCCTGAGCACTGAGTGGCTGCAATTAAACAATCATGTAAGCAAAATTTTGGAGGCTGGAAATGAAACTCATTGATCGTTACATGTATGCAGTTGCGCAGGCATTACCAGAAAGTCGCCGCGAAGAAATCACACGCGAATTGAAAGCGAATATTCTCGACAAGCTCGAAGCCCTTGCCGAAGAAAAAGGCCGTGAACCTAATGAGGAAGATATATCGGCAGTGCTGAAAGAATTAGGTCATCCACAAAAAGTGGCAGGAAGTTTTTTGACCGGGCAGCAATTGGTTAGCGCTGAACTGTTTCCGTTTTACAAACAAACACTACACTACGGATTGATTCTGGTATTTATTCTCGCGCTGATTCAACTCGGCACGCATTTGCTCAACACTGGGCATTTGGCGATCGCGAATTTTTTCTACGAGATGTTTCATAAATCGCTGATTATGTTTGCGTCTGTAACTGGCGTTTTTTATTTGTTGAGCAATCATATTAGTGGCAATCAGTATTGTGATCCTTACAAAGACTGGGCACCGGAAAAACTACCGCCCGTTACTCGCACATGGCAAAGAATTAGCAGCTTTGAACAAAGTTTTGAATTCGCACAGAATATATTTTTTCTGTTGATGCTAAACCATGCGCTCTGGATGTCGGCACTGCAATTGGAAGGATTGACTATCGCTTTTGCTGATCCGGTAAAAATCTGGATTCCGATACTGTCGGTGATAGTGATTGCATCGCTTATTCTGGGAATCTGGAAATTGATTTATCGCTACTGGACAGTCACGACGTTAATACTGGATGCGATTGTGTCTTTTGCGACGGCAATTTCACTGTTGATCATCAGCCGCATCAATCCCGTTGTTATTGATATTTCCAAAACTCAGGAGCATTTAGACAGAATGCCAATCACCAATCAG
>CAIOHY010000210.1 GCA_903858205.1 uncultured Cellvibrio sp. | reverse complement strand
CGCTGTTCGGGATTCTCTGGGGCGACTGAGAGTCGAAAATCTGTATGGTCTCTTATTGCACCGACCGCAGCAGCTATTGGAAAAAAACGGTGACCAACTTTATCGTGTCTTACAGCGGCTTAAGCAAGATGGTCTGGTTCAGAAGATCGGCATTTCAATCTACGATCCATCAGAACTCGACAACCTCTGTAGCAGTTATCAACTCGATCTCGTCCAGGCACCTTTTAATATTATGGATCGCCGCTTAATTGACACCGGTTGGCTGACCCGTCTGGCAGAGCAAGGTACTGAATTGAACGTGCGCTCGGTTTTTCTCCAAGGGTTGCTATTGATGGCAGAGAATGATCGACCTCCCAAATTCGATCGATGGGCGCCTCTTTGGTCTGAATGGCATGTGTGGCTGGGAGATACGAGTCTGACGTCACTACAGGCGTGCCTTCGTTATGCTTTATCATTTTCTGAAATCAGCAGAGTTATTGTTGGCGTGGATAGTTTCAATCAACTTAATGAAATTCTCCAAGCAGCACGAGGTCCTGCTCCACAAATCCGCGATGCGTTCAAAACTGATGATCCTGATTTATTAAACCCGGCACGTTGGGCCACTCTAACCTAACCCACAAAGTTTTTCAAAGACGTCAAGATGATTGTATCAAGATCGCAGAAATGCTGGTCAAAGATCCGTACTTTTCTGGAATGAGATGGATTTACTACTCATAATTAGAGGGTTGGCGGCTATCGCGGTTATTGTTTGGCATGCCGGAGGTTATCACGGCGGCCTCTCTGTGATAAACATACCGGGAAGAACTGCAGTATGGATCTTTTTTGGTATATCAGGATATGTAATTGCCCATGGATTTATCCATAGGCGTTACACGTTGACACTGGTCGATCTGAGGGACTTTTACACGAATCGATTCTTGCGCATATATCCACTTTTTTGGGCACTGAGTGCCCTTGGCTGGATAACAGAATTGCTATCTACCGGCAATAATCCACTTAGCCTTGGGGATTTACCAGCCCAACTGTTTGCATTTCAGTTTAATCAGAACTATATTTTGAACGGTGTCTTTTGGACACTTGGAATAGAAATTCATTTTTATCTCCTCGCACCATTGCTTGTAGCACCATTCTTGATAAGAGGCCACAACCTGCGGCTACTGGTTGCTCTCAGTCTATATACCGCTATGGTTTGCTGGAATTATTATGCCGTTGAACGATTTGGATGGTCGTTTGATGGCCGTAACATTATTTCAAACTTACCTCACTTTTTTATTGGCATGATCGCATGCCAAATAGTGTCAACATTTAAACCCAACACATTACGATTAAGCGTCTCGATAGCAAGCGCCTGTGCTCTACTTGTCTTAACAAACTGGCTCTATCATCAACATCCTGGGCAATTTTGGTCAGTTAACGGTATCCTCTTGGTTGATTCGATGATTCTGCTGTTCGTATTTGCCCATGCCAGTTGTGAGCACGGTCGCTTCAAAACGCATCCTGTATTTATTGTCTTCGCCTTTCTTGGGACACTGTCGTACGGAGTCTATGAATGGCACAGCTATTTGATGAAGTACATTCCCCAGATATCCGAACATGCTATTCCACTGATTGCTATATCCATATTCACAGCCTACGTGACCTACCGGCTCATCGAATTGCCGGCATTAAAGTTGAAGCGGGAGCATTTACTTAATTGAGGATAGGTACACGGTCAAACTGGCGTTATGAGAATTGGCATGACCCACTACATCAGGAGATTTTTAATCTATGACGGAAAAGCTCAGCATAATCGCTGAAATAGCACAAGGATATGAAGGCAAACCGGAATTGGCCGCCCACCTGATCAGAGCCGCTGCTGCTGCAAAGGCGGATGGGGTCAAGCTGCAGCT
>CAIOHY010000209.1 GCA_903858205.1 uncultured Cellvibrio sp. | reverse complement strand
AGTATTAATGCGGTAAAAGGTGTTGAGATAGGTGAGGGTTTTGGTTGCGTCGCCCAGCGCGGCAGCCAGCATCGCGATGAAATGACGCCAGAGGGTTTTCTTTCCAATAATGCCGGTGGCATTCTGGGCGGCATTTCTTCCGGGCAAGATATTATTGCCAATCTCGCACTCAAGCCGACATCGAGTTTGCATATTCCCGGCCGCAGTGTGGATGTGCATGGCAACGCAGTTGAGGTGATTACCAAAGGTCGTCACGATCCTTGTGTTGGTATTCGTGCAACACCAATTGCTGAGGCGATGTTAGCGTTAGTATTAATGGACCATCTGTTACGCCAACGTGGACAAAATGGTGCGGTTAAACATTCTGTGCCCGTAATTCCCGCTAGCGTGAAATAAATTCTCCAAGGGTGTGTTGGATTAGTCATCTTTGTGATGGCTAATCCAATGTTTTATTCACGCCGTCTGTTGCTTTTCAGTCACTATTGTAAATGGCGCTGTCCGGGCGGTATTTATGATTAGATCTCACCTCTGGCGCACTCCATCAGCCAAAATAATCAAATTCAACCCGTCTATAATTTCCCATTTCATAAATGCCACCAGCGAATGCATTAGTACGAGTTGACCGTAATACTCATGTCCGCTGCGTTGTGCATATTTCTCTGCTGCCGCTAACCCTTGGTTTTGATAGATTTGCAACAATTCAACAGTGTTTTCCTCCGCTGTTTTCGTGCGGCTTACAGGCTCATAACCCAATTGCCTCACAGTTTCTTCTGCAAGCCGCCACACCGACCAAGGGTTTTGGCCAGTAATTAAATTGTCGCTCACGGTGACTTGCTCCAAATAATCTTCACCCGAAATAAAATTTGCACCGCGAGCTTCGAGTTTGTTTTGCAGCAAAAACGGAAAGATTTCGGTGGCGTTGGGAATAAGCAGCAATTCTTCGTTGTTGGTAAATGCACTCACGCTTTTGTTGGTAACTAACCACTGTCCGTTTGCGCTTTTAATATTTACCAATGCGGCAGGGCCGTGACAGACTGCAACAATTACTTTTTGTTGAGCTGCAAAATGTTGCGCGAGTGCAATGACGGCAGGATTATCGGGGAAGTCGAACATAGCGCCCTTGCCACCGACAAAATATACCGCAACATAGTCGCTCGCGCTAACATCCTTAAGCGCGAGGGTATTTTTAGTTTTTTGCTGTGCTAATGAATTATTCAAAAATGCGTAATCGTACTGCCCCATATCGTCGTCATCCAGCAGCGCGTAAGGCTCGCCGCCCAACGGGCTGGCAATATCCACATCAAACCCGTTTGCATAAAAAACCCAGTAGGCGCGCGCAAGTTCAGTGAGTTCATAACCGGTCGGACGGCCTGTGTTTCCAAGGGTGCGGACGCTAGTGACGACCGCGAGGATTTTACCGCGTGCAGGCGGAATCGTATTTTGTAAGTAAGGGATATTCTGTGCTTGGGTTGCACGTAATTGCTGCGATTGCTCTTCCGTGGGTGAAAATTTTAAAGCCCAAAACCATGTTGCCGTGACTGTCGCAACTAATAAAAATACTACTCCGCCCAAACCGATTGCTAATTTCTTAATCATTACTTTTATCTCCGTAGTTAAAACCAGGAGACTAAAGCGAGACAGGAGAAATTGAAGTGAATTATACCGGCGTTACCATCACCCGGAATTTTTTGTTGTCGGTTTGAACATCGAACTGCCAGCCAAATCGCTCGATTATTCGTGCAACAAGATACAAACCCTGGCCGATGCCTTGGCTATCTATGGCCTTGGTGCCAGTGCTCGTAACTTCAAGAGGCGGTTCAATTGTAATGCTGTTTTCAAAGAGTAATGTGTTGTCTGCGATAGAGATAGTCAATTCGGGTTCGCTGGCATGTTCGGCTGCATTACGCAATAAATTGAAAAACAGCAGCTCCAGCAGCCTCGGATTAGCCAACAGAATGAGATCACCTGGTACGGCAAAATGAACCTGAAAGTTTTCGCGTGGCAGGGTTTCGCAGCGCAGTATGACTTGTTCCAGCACAAGCGTTGCGTTGCATGGTTGCAGCTCCATTGATTCCGCGCGTGCGAGTGCGAGCAATACATCGACAATATGCGCCATTTGCTCACATGAACTGTTAATGCCCAGTAAGTCGCCATTTTTAAAGCCTCGCTGCTCAATCAGCGCACAGCTGTTTTTTAACACTGTGAGTGGTGTTCGCAGTTCATGGCTCACATTGTTCGCGAAAGATTTTTCACGTTCGAGTAGCTGATCGAGTTGAGTGAATCTGCTTTGTAAGGCATCAGCAAGGTACCCTAGCTCAAAATCCAGCTTGGGCATCGGAATGTTGGCGCTCGTTGTTTCGTTGTGCTTTACGGCAGACGTCAAGGTTAGTACTGGCTGAACTATCCTCTGCGAAAATGTAATGGCCAACCAAACTGCCAAGGCTATAGCAATCAAAAACATGAATATGAATAGTGCAAAAATGTCGGGTTGGTTTGTTACCGCAAGCAATCTTGAGACTTCTGCAAGTAATACAGGAGTCGCTTTGGTGTTGTTATCTAACACAAGTTTTTTGTAGTGATAGTGAGTCCCATCCGGAGTGAAAATTTCACCGCGCATTTGCGTGCGAGCAATACGCTTTTTCGCCCATGTGGGTACGTCATCTTCGCTAGCGTATAGGTGTAAAAAATTTGAGGATATCTCTGGATATTCACCGTAGCACTTATTGTGTTGCTTGATCAGTGCGGCCTGTTCATCAATTAGATTAGACAACACCGCGTCCTCAACCATAAACGCGGTGACCACCGCTAATGAAGAAAATGCTATAGCTAACCCAAGCGTCAGGCTAACCAGCAATACCAGCGTTTGCTGTTTAATGCTTTTAATCTTCAGCATAAGGAAGTTCCAACTTGAACCCTGCGTTCATCACGGTTTTTACCATGGAGTACGAGAATGGTTTATCGAGCGCTTTGCGCAATGCGTAAATATGCGATTTAAGTGCGTCGCTTTCCGGCGGATTTTCGCCCCAAAGTTGGTGGGTAATATAAGAGCGAGACGCTGGTTCCGGATAGCATTTCACCAACAGTTCCAAAACGCGAAAACCGACGCTGGTTAATTCCAATGGGATTTTTTGTCGCGTCGCGGTTTTGGTGCGTAGATCCAATTCCAGATCGCCAAGGGTTAATGTTTTAGGTTGGTGTAGTGAATGCCGACGCGCTAAGGCTTCGCAGCGCAAAACCAGCTCGCGCAAATCAAAAGGCTTGGTTAAATAGTCGTCGGCGCCGTGCCGAAAACCAGCAGCTTTACTTTCAAAGCTATCG
Source organism: uncultured Cellvibrio sp. (assembly GCA_903858205.1). Classification (GTDB taxonomy): domain Bacteria; phylum Pseudomonadota; class Gammaproteobacteria; order Pseudomonadales; family Cellvibrionaceae; genus Cellvibrio. The sequence continues at coordinate 963 of CAIOHY010000209.1, read as the reverse complement.
CGTGCGGTAAGTATCAGAATTGGTGGTGTAACTTCGGTGTGAGCTTTAATCTGCTCGCAAACTGCCAAGCCATCAAGATCCGGTAAATTTAGATCCAGCAAAATTACGTCGTAAAAATGGGCGAGCGCAAGCTCTATCCCCAAACGCGCATTATGAGCAAAATCGACGTTCCAACGATGATTGGCTAGAAATTCACCAACTTGCCGTGCAATTGTGTCGTTGTCTTCAATAAATAATACTTTCATAATAAAACCTGATAGGAACCTGGCGAGCTAGCGTGGCAGATGTTAGGTGAAATACCGGTAAACTATTGCCTGAAAACGACTCGATGAAAAGTTATTGTATATGTCTATCTCTTTTGCGCAGCAAGCAATTCCCTATTGGCGCCTGTCTGGATTTTATTTTTTCTATTTCGCTGTCGTCGGTACTCTGATCCCTTACTGGGGGATCTATCTCAAATCCCTGGGCTATTCTTCGCAGGATGTTGGCATTATTAGTTCCATCATTATGGCGACCCGTATTATCGCGCCGAATTTTTGGGGTTGGTTGGCAGATCACACCCAACAGCGATTGCGCATTATTCGGCTTGGTAGTTTAGCGGCGAGTATTATTTTTGCTGGCATTTTGCTTGATCAGCGCTATTGGTGGCTTGTATTAGTGGTCAGTTGCTACACGTTTTTTTGGCATGCGGTGTTGCCGCAATTTGAAGTGATCACACTCGGATACTTGGGCAATAACTATCATAAATATGGCCAAATCCGTTTGTGGGGCTCGGTGGGTTTTATCGCTGCTGTGGTAGGGCTTGGGTTGTTACTGGATGTCATGCCAATCCGTTTTTTACCTTTGTTTATTCTCACATTTTTAATTTTAATCTGGTTATCCAGTCTCAGCTTAAAGGATGTTGGCGACAAAAAATCCGATGGCCAGCGTGAGAATTTTTTGAGGCTGGTGTTGCAACCTACT
>CAIOHY010000208.1 GCA_903858205.1 uncultured Cellvibrio sp. | reverse complement strand
TGCGCAACGGAGAATTTTCTACATTTGCCCCACGTGGAATGCGACCGGCGGTAGGATAATTTTTCTGAATCGAATTACCATTTGCTTCAGCTTGAAATCCACCAACAGCAAGCGGACCTTGAGCCAATGCATATAATTTTTGATCGGGCCCATACAAAGGTGTCAATACCAGGGTTCCACCTGCAAGACTTCTTGCATCACCTAATGAGGAAATCTGAACATCCAGTTTATCTCCTTCCTCAGCAAAAGCGGGCAAGGTTCCTGTAACCATTACCGCAGCGGTATTGCGCGCATTTAAATCATCATTCGATAGCTTCACACCGAAATTTGCCAATGTGTTTGCCAGTGACTGCAAGGTAGCCCGGTTTCTGGATGAATCTCCCGACCCCGATAAGCCGACAACGATTCCATAACCAACCAAAGCATTTTCACGCGCGTTTGCAATTCGAGCGATATCTTTTAAACGCACATTGCTGGTTGCTGCCACTGCAAATTGGGTGCTAACAATAGCAAAAAAAAGTATCCATTTTTTCAAATGACTCATTACATCAGCCTCAACCATTTAAATACTTTGTAAAGAATGCTTTGGCGTTGTGAATCACTGACATCGCCGGAGCCAATGATTTTTACATGTGCTTCAGCAATGCGATTAGACAAAACGCTGTTATCTTTATTGATATCTTCAGCACGGATAATGCCGGATAGCACAATTCGCTGGTGCTCACCGTTAACGACTAAATTATGTTCGCCTTCAATACGAAATAATCCGACACCGATTATTTCAGTAACTCGAGTGCTCAATTGGGTTGTTGCCAAACCTTTTCTACTGGTTTGCCCGGAACCATCATTTTTACCAGCAAGTGCAACACCGGCACTGTGATTATTATTGTCATCGCCGTAAGAACCGGAGATCGAAAGATTATTTTGCACACCGGTATTTGCTGTTGATTCCGCACGCGTCGACTCAATAACCAAAACCACAATTGGTTCTCCAACACGATAGGCACGGTGATCACTGGTGAGCGCGCGATAGCTTTTCACATCGATTAAACTGTCTGCACGCGAAACACCCGCCCCCAGCAAACAAGTAAGGAGCAACAGACAGAAACCTGTGTTGTTAAATCGAAACATTTGCCCATCCTCTTTTTGCAACAGTCGCGTCTGTTCTTTTCGAAGCGCCGTTTACCAAAACAGTAATTGCATCGCCCACCTTCCATCCGGTAGATAACGCTATTCCCTTCGCCTTTATCTGTAATCCATTATTTTCAATTAAGACCTGAATTCTCTGGTTCTGTTGAATTAATGGAGGTCCACTAACATTCGCTGTGGATATTGTCGTTCCCTTCCGGAGCGATTTGCGTACGAACATTCCCATTGGGTCCACAACAATTTGGTCTTGCGTCAAATTTTCAGTACTAACGTCTACAGATTGTTGAATAAGGTCGTCCCGGGTCAAAACACTATTTACTGGGACATCGTGTTTAGCTGACCAAACGGTCGCGAAACCTCTTATCCGGAACCAGAAAATCTCTTGCTGCTGCTTGCCCACTGACGACGTGTTGGTTTTAACCCAGACCCGTCCATTTCTTAAATCACCAATTTCATAAGAAATCAATTTTTGGGCTGCGTCCTGATTTTTTTTATTAGTCACGTTCATCAATTGCCAGCTGATTTTTTCAAATGTGGCTTGCCACTTTTCACATACTTTTCCAACTATTTCCAGAAGTGCCGGAGACAACTCTTCCTTGCTACCAGCATGTTCTGCATGACAACTTGAAGTGTTCGTGTCATCAGCCATTGAGCCCGCCGACAAGAGCAATAAAATTATTGCAACGCGCATCATGGATCTGTTTTATCTTCTTAGGTTATTAATAGTTTCCATGACCTGATCTGCAGTTTGGATGATGCGCGCATTCAATTGGTATGCACGTTGAGCCAATACCAAACTGGACATCTCTTCGATCAGATCTACGTTGGACATCTCTAGAAAACCCTGAAGCAATTGACCGGTTCCATTGGTTCCCGAGCTTTCCAGAGTTATCTGGTTCGCATCACCGCTGACCGAACTGTCATTGATGTATAAACCATTTCCAACGGCTTTTAACGCGCTTGGATCTACAACGTTGGCTATTCTTAATTCACCTAGGTCGAGAACTTCGCCGGTGCTCGCTACATGACCTTTAACTTGACCATTAGGTTGTATCTCGATCGTAGAAACGTCTGGCGATACACGAATATCAGAGGAGAGTGGGAGACCACTGATAGTAGTAAGTACACCTTCATTATTAATTTTAAATTGTCCGGCCCTCGTGTAAGCAAAAGTTCCATCACTGCGAACAACCTCGAAAAATCCACTGCCCTGAATAGCCAAATCAAATTCTTTTTTTGTCGATTTGATCGAACCGTTGGTGAACACCGAATTTATGGAAGAAACTTGTGTACCAATTCCGTAGGTATACGTTTCCTGCGCATTTGATGTTGGAGCAGCGCCTGTCGTTGCAGGTTGATTCACCATGTTGGCAAAACTTACGCTCATTTTTTTATACCCAACCGTTTGCATGTTGGCAACATTATTTGAAATGGAATCAATCCATTTTTGAGTTGCATGCAATCCACTTTCTGCAATATTTAATGCGTCAATCATAATTATCGTCCATTCTAAAGTTTTACTTACCTAACTGGTTAATACCAACATTGAGTAGTTGGTCGTATGCAGAAATCGATCGCTGGATCGTTTCGATATGCCTTGTTGTTTGCATCAAGCGAATCATATCGGTTGCCGTATCCGCGTTACTTGTTTCATAAACACCGCTTAGAACGGAATAATCTGCTGGCGCGGCTTTTTCAAAAAAGGATGACGTTTGATACAAGCCGTTTCCCAAATGAGTAAATTTAGCACCCGGCGTGGTAGAAACAATCATTAGTTGGCCAACTTGTTTTTCATCTACTGATATTTTTCCGTCGTTGGTGACTTTAAAATCAATCGATAAATTACTAATCGGTCCTGTTTCGCCGATAACACTTTCGCCACTAGTAGTTTTCAGATTGCCTTCCCCATCTATTTTGAACATTCCATTTCTTGTCAAATAAAGTTGGTCATTTTTTTCTAACACAAACCAGACTTCCCCGCGCAATGCCATATGGGTATTGATACCCGTTGCTTTAACACCGCCATCATTTTGCTGGATAGTTCTTTGGACAATAGCAGCCTTATCAGACTGGATGGCGCCAAGTGATGTCGATGCATATTCACCTGCGGGTGCCGCTTGAATTTGCGATAAAAAATCAACATTTTGTAACGAGGCATACTCGGTACGAAAACCAGGGGTATTAAGATTCGCAGTGTTATTTGCAATAGTGTCAAGACTTTTAATTTCTGCACTCATCACATCAGCAAGGCCGGAAATTAAATTGCTCATATCGCTTTCTCCAAGACATGCGAATGCGTTTCAACGGCTACTACGCCAGCAGATACAATCCTGGCGTGATACGCGACCTCATTGATAGCAACAATATTCAACTGTGGGGCAGTTCGCGCTAACATATTTTTTAATGTACGGCGAATAGGCGACGCACATAGCAAAATAGGAACATGGCTTTTGCGCATCATTTTTTCGCATTCCATTGCTACTTTAGTGACAAAACTCTCTAACTCAGTTGGTGATAATAATGACATCCCCGGTTCTTTTTGTCGGACAGCCAACAGCAGATGACGCTCGAGCTCGGGCGCAAGGGTAATGACATGCACATCCCCACTTGGATCTTTGAGCTGTTCTAAAATAAGTGGCCCGAGTTTTTCTCTAATACGCTCAACCAAATCTTCGGGAGATTTTAAATTCCTACCCAAATCAGCCAGCACTTCAAGAATGGTTTCAATGTTTCGAATTGGTATATTTTCCTTCAGCAACAGCTGGAATACCCTTTGAATGTCTGAGTAAGATAAAAC
>CAIOHY010000207.1 GCA_903858205.1 uncultured Cellvibrio sp. | reverse complement strand
GCAGGTAAAGGCGTGTTCAATACCGGCGTGCCTTTTTTAGAACATATGATGGACCAGATCGCGCGCCACGGCATGATCGATCTGGATGTCACTTGCGACGGCGACACCCACATCGATGATCATCACTCGGTGGAGGATATAGGTATCACCATCGGTCAGGCTATTGCCAAAGCCGTGGGCGACAAAAAAGGCATCCGCCGCTACGGCCACGCCTATGTGCCGCTGGATGAAGCCTTGTCGCGCGTAGTGATCGATTTCTCCGGCCGCCCCGGTCTGGTGATGCAAATCCCGTTTACCCAAAAACGCATCGGTCAGTTTGACGTAGAGCTGTTCTGGGAGTTTTTCCAAGGCTTCGTTAACCATGCCGGCGTTACTCTGCATGTGGACAACTTGCGCGGCCACAACGCGCACCACCAGATCGAAACCGTATTCAAAGCTTTCGGCCGCGCCCTGCGTATGGCCTTGGAAAAAGATCCGCGTATGGAAGGCATTATGCCCTCCACCAAAGGTAGCCTCTGATTTATGACAAATGGTAAACAGACCGTTGCGGTTATCGACTACGGCATGGGCAACCTCCACTCGGTGGCTAGCGCCCTGAGTCACGTTGCTCCAGACCAAAACGTGGTGGTGACGTCAGATCCGGCGGTAGTAGCCGCTGCTGACCGCGTTATTTTCCCCGGTGTGGGAGCGATTCGCGACTGCATGGCAGAAATCAAACGCCTCGGCTTCGACAAACTGCTTCGGGAACAAATCGCTACCGGCAAACCAGTCCTCGGGATTTGCGTGGGCATGCAGGCATTGATGGATCACAGCGAAGAAAACGGCGGCGTGGATTGCATTAGTATCTTGCGCGGGAATGTACGCTTCTTCGGCGAAAACCATCGCGATGCCACTGACAATCACCTGAAAGTTCCGCACATGGGCTGGAATCAGGTGCGTCACAACGAGCATCCGCTCTGGGCGAACATCCCTCAGGATAGCCGCTTCTATTTCGTGCACAGTTTCTACATTTTAGCTGACGATGCCAGCCAAATCGCTGCAACTTGCGACTACGGTCTGCCATTCCATGCGGCGCTGGCGCAGGGCAATTTGTTTGCGGTGCAATTCCACCCGGAGAAGAGCCATACGGCTGGCCTGCAGCTGCTGAAGAATTTTTTACATTGGGATGGCAAGGCGTAAATCAGGGTGCGCATGAGGAATCATGGGTGCGCCTGAGGAATAAGGGCGCCGCTTGCTGCGCCCAAAATGCCCCGGAAATACGCCATTTGTTTTATCCCCACATACACAACGATTATCGGGCGCAGCAAGCAGCGCCCCTACGTGAGATAGAAGATGCTGATTATCCCCGCTATTGATTTAAAAGACGGCCAATGTGTGCGCTTACGCCAGGGCTTGATGGACGATTCGACTGTTTTCTCCGACGATCCCGTCGCGATGGCAGCACAATGGGTACAACAAGGCTGCCGCCGCTTGCATTTGGTCGACCTTAACGGCGCCTTTGAAGGCAAGCCTGTTAATGGCGGCGTGGTGACCGCTATCGCCAAAGCCTACCCGAACCTGCCAATCCAGATCGGCGGAGGTATTCGTAGCGCGGAAACAATTGAGTATTACCTGAACGCTGGTGTGGAATACGTGATTATCGGCACCAAAGCGGTGAAAGAGCCCCAGTTTGTGACCGACATGTGCAAACAATTTCCCGGCCATATCATCGTCGGCCTGGATGCTAAAGACGGCTGGGTTGCTACCGACGGCTGGGCGGAAGTCTCCAATATTCAAGCCTCTGAACTCGCAAAACGCTTTGAGCAAGATGGCGTGAGCAGCATCGTCTACACCGATATCGCCCGCGACGGCATGATGCAAGGCGTGAATGTGCAGGCGACTGTTGCTATGGCGCAGGCCTCCAGCATCCCGATTATCGCTTCCGGTGGCGTGACCAATATGGACGACATTATTGCGCTCAAAGCCGAAGCCCATAAAGGTATCTGCGGAGCCATCACCGGTCGCGCGATTTATGAAGGCACGCTGACCATGGCGGAAGCGCAAGCTTATTGCGATGCTAACTAAGTTGGGCATCGCTGCGCTCAGCGCCAACCTACACAGCACCCTGAATTAAGTTTGGATACGAGACGTTAAGCTTATGGCACTCGCAAAACGCATTATTCCCTGCCTCGATGTAGACAATGGCCGCGTCGTAAAAGGTGTGCAATTTCTGGATATCCGCGATGCGGGTGACCCAGTCGAAATCGCCAAGCGCTACAACCAGGAAGGCGCGGACGAGATCACCTTTCTGGATATCACCGCCACCCATGAGGGTCGCGACACCACGGTGCATACGGTCGAGAAAATCGCCAGTGAGGTGTTTATCCCACTCACTGTCGGAGGCGGTATTCGCACGGTGGACGATATTCGCACCATGCTGAATGCAGGTGCTGACAAAGTAGGCATCAATTCTGCCGCTGTTTTTAATCCTGACTTTGTGAAAGCGGCGTCAGACCGTTTTGGCGCTCAATGCATAGTTGTCGCAATCGATGCCAAAAAAGTCAGTAAGGAAGGCGAAGTGCCGCGCTGGGAAATTTTTACCCATGGCGGACGCAAACCAACGGGGATCAATGCGGTGGAATGGGCGATCAAAATGGCTGAATTTGGCGCGGGTGAAATTCTACTCACCAGTATGGATGGTGATGGAACTAAAAAAGGCTACGACCTTGGCGTCACTCGTGCGATTAGCGATGCTGTACCCGTGCCTGTTATTGCCTCCGGCGGTGTCGGCAACCTGCAGCATTTGGTGGATGGTGTGACCCTTGGGCGCGCCGATGCTGTTTTGGCAGCCAGTATTTTCCACTTCCGCGAATACACAGTGCCGGAAGCGAAAGCGTTTATGCGCGCCCAGGGGATTGAAGTCCGCCTGTAGCGCCAAACCCAAGACTAAAAACGAAAAAGGGCGCTCTGTGAGCGCCCTTTTTCGTACACGGCCTAAAGCGCGCTTTAGGCCGCACGATACTGTTTAAGCATATCCGAGAATTTAGGTTCGGACGCCTGGATGAAATCAATAAACTCAATTACACCAACTTCAGCATCGTCGCGACTATCAAACGGACCTATATCCACTCCTTCACGGGTGGTGTAGTACCAGTAGCCATCTTTCTGTAGGTAGCGACCATGGCGTGAAGGCACTGAACCCTGCTCGCCTGCTCTGTTTGCTGTAGCCATATAAGCTCCTCGCTAATATTCCTGTAAATCGACTCCTCCATGGTTGATCAAATATCAACCATGCTGATTATAGACAGCATTGGGAAACGCTGGGTAGATTTAGTTGCTCTTTTGGAGATATTTTTTAATAACTAAAAGTAAGCTTTTTTGAATTGATGCGACATTTTTCAAGGAGTGAAGATTAAATCGAGTGAAAACGGATCAATTGGCAGCCAAACCTGTGGCCATAGGCTCATTGGCGGCGCCATACAGAAAACATCCACTTTTGCCTTGAATAACCCCGATTTAGGTGCTGGGGGCATAAGTTGTGACGCCTTGACCAACTGTACCTGATAGTAATCCAACAATGGCTGGAGTTGCTCCAGCGCTGCCAGAGTCTCTGGATAAGGGTGACCAATAGCGATCGCCGAACCCCATTTTTGCGCCAATTCGAGTGCGCGCCGTAATTGGTAGTCGATATTGTCGCGGGTACGCTCATCATCCAAAAATACATCGCGCTTGCGGCTGGGGAGCTGAATTGCCTGAGCCGCCATCAGCGCTTGGGTTCGGGCACTGGTGCGGCTATCGACAAAATACAAGCGCCGCATTTTGAGTTCTTCCATTACCCAGCGCATAGGCTCGGCCTGCTCAGTCAACTGGCTGCCCATATGATTATTGACGCCCCGTACATGCGGGATGCTGGCGAGATTTTGGCGCAACACAGCGAGAAGCTCGGCGCGCTGCATGCCGCTTACAAGACCGCCGCGCCCGAGGGGGTAGTTGTGGTGGTTGCTCATAGGCGCATGGAGCATAATCTCTTTGCCGCGCTGGTGAGCGCGCTGGGCGAGTTCACTGCCGTGGGGGGTAAAGGGTAAGACGGCGAGGGTGAAATCGCCGGGCAAGTCGGTGGTGCGCTTGCCAAGGGCGAGGTTGTAGCCAATATCATCAATGATGATTGCAAGCTGACCTTTGGCAAGGGCTGGCTGGCTGAGCCAAATCGCTGCCGCCAGCAACCAGAGTGAGCCGAAGACGCAGCGCTTGGCGATCACCGCTGGCACGGGCCTTTATTCGCTGTCGCCTTCGTCAGGCAATTCAGGCTGAACCACTATATCCGGCGCAATGGGCGCTGCCTCGACCGGTGCCAACGCAAGCGGGGAACCTTGAATAAAAATGTTTAGCCCTTTGAGTAGATTCAGTGCCTCATGCAGCTGATTGTCCTCTTTGAGCAATTCCGCGCTGCTGATGCGCTTGTTGGCGCGATCCTTACTGGTGCTCTCCTCACCGCCTTTGCTATTGCCAAGATGACGCGCCAAATCAGCTTCGGTCGTACCCAGACTTTTTTGGATGGCAGCAACTTCCACCCGCTCGACATCCACATCGGGTTCTATACCCTGCGCCTGGATCGAACGACCATTGGGGGTGTAATAAAGTGCTGTCGTAAGTTTGATGGCGCGATCGTTACTGATAGGGATGACGGATTGCACCGAGCCTTTACCAAAACTGCGTGTACCCATAATCACCGCGCGCTTGTGATCTTGCAGCGCACCCGCAACGATTTCCGAGGCGGAGGCGGAGCCATCATTGATCAGTACAACTAATGGCAAATTATTGGTGATGTCACCCGCTTCGGCGTTGTAGCCGATATTGCTGTTATCCAGGCGCCCCTGGGTGTAAACCACCTGGCCGCCATCAAGAAACGCATCTGCCACCTCGACTGAGGCTTGCAAAACACCACCGGGGTTGTTGCGCAAATCAAGAATCACGCCTTTGGTCTGAGGGTTTTTCTTCAATTGCTCGCGCAATTTTTTAGCGACATCTTTCCCGGTATCCAGTTGGAACTGGGCGAGACGAATGTAGAAATAATCCTGCTCCAGAATGCGCGTGCGCACACTTTGCACTTTGATGATGTCGCGCATCAATTCAAAATCGAGCGGCTGGTCAACGCCTTCGCGCATGACGGTAATTTTGATAGGGCTGTTTTTGGGGCCGCGCATTAGGTTAACGGCTTTATTCAAATCCATGCCTTTGACCGGTTTATCGTCGATGCGGATTACCACATCACCAGAAAAAATTCCCGCTTTGGCGGAGGGGCTTTCATCGATGGGGGTAACCACTTTGACGTAACCTTCGTCGATGCTGACTTCCAATCCGATCCCGCCGAATTCACCGGAGGTGCTGGCTTGTAAGTCGGCAAAAGCGTCTTTATCGAGATAGGCTGAGTGAGGATCCAGCTCGCCGATCATGCCTTTGATGGCATATTCGAGCAGCTTGGCGTCATCGATTTCGTCGACATAGCCGTTGCGTACGTGATCATAAACACGGGTAAAGGTGCGCAGTTCTTCCAGCGGCAGCAAGCCGGCATCGGCAGCAGGGGGTTTATCATCCGCCCATGCGCCCGATACTAACAGGCCGAGTAGCGCACCGGGCGCGACCAGACGGGTGAGAATAGATGCGTTAAGCCGGAATAGAGGAACAGCGCGAAACATAGCATCTCCGATGACCGCACAACAGAAATAGACACTGTAAACAGGGAACCGCTCAGGGCGCCGCTCAGCGGGCGCACACTAAGCTAAACCCAAAAAAAATGACAGGTATTACCAAAAATAATTTCACTTCGCCCGCTGCATTAGCCGCGCGCCAACCAGCCACCCGGATCAATTGGTTTACCGTTGTGGCGAATTTCAAAATAGAGCCCGGCACCTGCCTGCCCACCTGAGTTACCCACATTGGCAATCGCCTCGCCTGCGTGCACAGGCTCACCGGCTTTTTTCAATAAATTCTGGTTATGTGCATAGAGGCTCAAATAGCCTTCGCCGTGATCCACAATCACCAGCAAGCCATGGCCGCCGAAGTAGTCGGCAAACACCACGCGACCGTGATGAACCGCAATTACCGCATTACCCATAGGCGCGGCAATATAAGCGCCAGTCCAACTCATTTGCCCGGCAACACGTGAACTTCCAAAGCGATGAATCATGCTGCCCTGGGTTGGCCAGGGCAAGCGGCCTTTGCGCAGCGAGAATTTTTCACTGCCTTTGGGCAAAGGGACATAACTGGGGGAATTAATTGCACCGGTTGTGGCGACGCTTTTGGCTACGCGCTCAAGCAATGCCTGCAAACGGCGACGATCTTCACTGAGCTGGTTAAGCTCCTGGCTTTTACTTTTGAGCTGGCTGTTCACTTTGGCAAGCGCTTTCTGGCGTTCGCCATGAATGGTTTTGAGTTGCGCACTCTGAGCATCCAGCTCGGTTTGCATAACACCTAACTCAAGTGTTTTTTTTTCTATTTCTGGCGTGAGCGCATCAATACGGGTGATGGTGGCGAGGTAGGCCTGCATCTTTGCGGTGTGCGCTTCCATAAAATAACTGTGGTATTTCATGATCCGCGATAACTGATCCGGCGACTCCTGATTCAGCAACACCTTGACTTCGCTCTGCTCGCCGAGTTTGTGTGCGGCGCGCATTTGTTCTGCAATCTGTGTTTGCTGATTTTTACGCGCCTGCTCTAATTGGCTGCGCTCATTCTTTAACGTATCCAACTCTTTATTTTGTTCTTTGAGCTGCTTGTTAATATCGTTGGCTTTTTTTTGTAATTCGTTAATTTGCGTCTCTGACTTCTCCAGATTTTTTTGCAAATCCGAGCGAGTACCTTGCACCTGCTTTAATTCTTTTTGCAGCGCTTCAATGTCTTTTTGCAGTTTTGCCATTTCAGCTTTTTCATCGGCGTAACTGTTGCTTACGCAGGCGAGCGCAATACAAAACAGTCCGTTGAGTGCGAGAATTTTGGGCGATGCAAAAAAACGACTCATATTGTTATGTATCTAAAAAGGTGAACGTAAATTCGTAGGATGGGTGGAGCGCAGCGATACCCATCAACAGGTTTAATCGAAAGTGCATGGTGGGTATCGCTTAGGCTCCACCCACCCTACAAAAATCAACCGAGGGTAATTAAATTTCTGCCGGTCATTTCCGCTGGCTGTGGAATACCCATCAAATGCAGCATGGTGGGTGCAACGTCTGCAAGAGATCCGCCCGGCGCAATAGTGCCTTTACGCGCGCTGCAGAAAATAAATGGCACCGGCAACGTGGAATGCTGAGTGTGCGGTTGACCGGTTTCTTCGTCGAACATTTCTTCTACGTTGCCGTGGTCAGCGGTAATTAAGGCTTCGCCGCCGGCTTTTTCAACTGCCGCCAATACGCGACCCACACAAATATCCACCGCTTCTACCGCTTTGGTGGCCGCTTCCATAATGCCTGAGTGGCCCACCATATCGCAGTTGGCGTAGTTGCAAATGATTGCGTCGTATTTGCCCGACTCAATCGCTTCAACCAATTTGTCAGTCACAAGCGGCGCGTTCATTTCCGGTTGTAAATCGTAAGTAGCAACTTGTGGCGAGGGCACCAGAATGCGGTCTTCACCGGGATAAACCACTTCATTACCGCTGTTAAAAAAGAACGTGACGTGTGCGTACTTTTCTGTTTCCGCGATACGCAATTGGGTTTTGCCCAGTTGCGAAATGTAATCGCCGAACGAGTTAGTCAAATCTTCCGGTGGAAATGCGATAGGCGCGTTGATGCTGGATGCGTACTCCGTCGTTTGTACAAAATCTGCGATTTCCGGATTCATTTCACGCTCAAAGCCAGTGAAATTTTCTTCGATAAGCGCGTTGGTAATTTCGCGTGCGCGATCAGGGCGGAAGTTCATAAAAATCACTGAGTCACCATCGTTAATGGTGGCGACTTCTTCGTCTTCCGCACAGATCACAGTGGCTTTCACAAACTCATCGTTTTCACCGCGCTCATAAGCAGCTTTCAAACCATCAACCGCAGTGAGCGCATCAAATTCAGCGTCGCCAGTGACCATCACATCGTAAGCCGCTTTTACGCGATCCCAACGGTTGTCGCGGTCAAGCGCAAAGTAGCGGCCAACAATAGAGGCAACACGCCCTGCGCCTAATTCTTTAAAAATATCCTGAGCGCGCTGTAAGGATTTCTCAGCACTGCGCGGCGCGGTATCACGGCCATCCAAAAACGCGTGCAGATAAACCTCTTTTGCGCCGCGTTGCACGGCCATTTTCATCATCGCGTAAATATGCTCTTCATGGCTGTGCACGCCGCCTTCCGAAAGCAGGCCGAGAATATGTACGGCTTTGCCGTTGGCGATGGCGCTATCGATAGCCTTTACGTAAACCGGATTGGTAAAAAAATCGCCATCGCTAATCGCTTTATTGATGCGCGTAAAATTCTGATAAACCACGCGGCCAGCGCCGAGGGTCATATGCCCCACTTCGCTGTTGCCCATTTGGCCTTCGGGCAAACCTACCGCCATGCCTGATGTTTCAATCAGGCTTTTCGGGTTATTCGCCCAGAGTTTGTCGAACACGGGTTTGTGGGCGGCAGCAATCGCGTTGTACTTGGTCTTTTCAGAGTAACCAAAACCGTCGAGGATCAGCAGAACTACAGGTTTTTTCGCGCTCATAAATCGTTTCCAATGTCGGATTAACATGAATCGGTCGATGCTGGCAGCTGCTTGTGGCAACCAAAGTAGTCAACCGCTAGGTGATGGTTCGGGCAGTCGCCCAAGAATGATAGGCATTCTAGCGGGTTGGGCGCCCCAACTCTATGTTTGAACGAAAAAGGTCTATGCACAACCAGCTCATGGGGCTGTGATTAAACCAGCGTCTCCCGACGCTAGCCATCGTGTATACTTTGCCGCCTTATCGCCCGCGCCGGTAGCCCGCGCCGAAAAAGTTGCCGCGGCCTGCATTGAAATCCACTTTGCCTGCCCCCACTTTCGACCAACTAGCGCAATTCAGGCGGTTTGGACCTCCTCACAGCTAACTACCAAAAGGCAAGTATCGTGGATTTTTTTGCATTCGTTTCCCAAGAGTGGCTGCTGGTCACCACCCTGATCCTGTTGATTTACATCTATGTCTGGCGCGACCGTATCAAAAGTGGCCGCCCGGTATCGCCCCACGAAGTCACCAAGTTGGTGAATGACGGCAATGCCGTGTTGGTGGATCTGCGTGAGAGCGCGGAGTTCAAAGCAGGCCACATCGTGGGCGCGTTGAATATTCCCTACGCGAAGCTCAGTAAAGAAACGACTGAGGTCGCAAGTTACAAAGACAAAACCATTATTCTCGTCGATAAACTTGGCCAGCATGCCGGTGCGGTTGGCCGCTTCCTCGGCAAAGAAGGGTTTGATGTACGCCGCCTTGGCGGTGGTATCGCTGAGTGGCAAGCGCAGAGTTTACCGCTGGTAAAAGGCAAATAATCCTTCGCGTATTTTTATCGCTATCCTTGGAGTCACCCATGGCGCGTGTGTTGATGTACACCACCGCAGTTTGTCCTTACTGCGTCAATGCCAAGAAGTTATTGGCGCAAAAGGGCGTTGCAGTGGAAGAAATCCGCGTCGATAGCCAACCGCAGTTGCGTCAGGAAATGATGGCGAAAAGCGGTCAGCGCACTGTCCCGCAAATCTGGATCGGCGAGCAGCATGTCGGCGGTTTTACCGACCTTTGGGCATTAGACAAAGCCGGCAAATTAGATGCGCTTCTCGCACAAAACTAAACCGAATTTTTACCAAACGTTAGACAAATCATTCATAAACCAGTCAAGTCGAGTTCATTATGTCAGAAGAAAATAACCAACAAGATGCTGGCCAAGTAGCCGAGGGCAGCCCGGTATTTGCGATCCAACGTATTTATTTAAAGGATATTTCCTTTGAAACCCCAATGGGACCCGAGGCGTTTACCAAAGCCTACAAACCCAATATCCAGCAAGATTTGAACATTCAAGCCAATCAGATTGAAGAAGGTCTGTTTGAAGTGGTACTGCTGCTCACGATTACTGCTCGTATCGAAGATCGCGCGGTATTTTTGGTAGAAGTGAAACAAGCCGGTTTGTTTGCGATTGCTGGTATTGAAGGCCCAGCCGTTACCCAACTGATCAATACTGCCTGTCCACAAATTCTGTTCCCGTATGCGCGTGAAGCGGTCGATAGCATCCTCGGTCGCGGCAGCTTCCCACCGCTGATGCTTGCGCCAATCAATTTCGACGCGGTATTTGTGCAGGCGATTACCGCTGCGCAACAACAAGCGGCTCAAGCAGCACAAGCGGAAAAACCGGACGTTGTGAACTAATCCAGCGATCGCGCGCCGCCTAGGCGGCACGGCCTGTGCGGCCCGACCTACGCGGCTCGTCCAAAAGGTAATCACTTCGGTGGTTGCCTTTTTTATTGGGTGCCGTTTTTTGTGATTGTAATCCTACCAAAGTCTCGCATAATCAACCCTGCCGATAGTCCTGAGTAAGCGCGCATGTTTAACCTCTCCACCAACAACCATCAAACCAGCCATATCGCCGCCATTGATCTTGGCTCCAATAGTTTTCATATGATCGTGGCGCGCTGGGACAATGGTCAGCTCACACTCTTGGATCGTTTGCGCGAACCCGTGCGCTTGGGCTTCGGCCTGCAGGAAGACCTGAGTCTGAGCGAGGAGGCACGCGACCGTGCGCTCGCTTGTCTTGAGCGTTTTGGCGAATGCCTGCGCGGTTATCCCTCACGTAGCGTGCGCATCGTGGGCACCAAGACCCTGCGCAGTGTGAAGGATTCCAGCCAATTTCTTGCGGAAGCGGAGAAACGTCTCGGGCACCCGGTGGAGATTATTTCCGGCGACGAAGAAGCGCGCCTGATTTACCTGGGCGTAGCCAATGATATAGCACCGGATGATCGCAATCGCATCGTGATGGATATTGGCGGCGGCAGTACCGAAGTGATTTTGGGTAAGGGCATGCAGCCGCGCCTGAAAGAAAGTCTGAACATGGGTTGCATCGCCATCACCAAAAAATTCTTTATGGATGGCAAGGTCAACGAGCGCACAGTCACCAAGGCATTGATTGCGTGCCTGCAAGAATTGGAACCGGTAAAAGACGAATTTATCCAGGCCGGTTGGCAACAGGTATTGGGCGCTTCAGGAAGCATCAAGGCAGTGGCCAAAGTCTGCCAGGCCAATGGCTGGAGCGATGGCACTATCACGCTCGATTCGCTCCAAAAAATTATTGCTCTCTATTTGAACCACGGCAAATTGGATGCGGAAATTGCCGGCCTCTCGGAAGATCGCCAACCGGTTTTTCTTGGCGGGGTGATGGTTTTAAGTGCGCTATTTGAGGGGCTCGAACTCAAGCAAATGGTCGCGGCCGATTGGGCATTGCGCGAAGGTTTGTTGTTTGACCAGAAAGGCCGCTTGGAAAACCACGATATTCGTCAGGCGAGTGTTGATGCGCTCGCCGCGCGTTTTCACGTGAATATGGATAAGGCGCGCGCCGTGGAAAAAACCGCGCTCAATTTGTTAAAACAAGTCGCGCCTAACTGGCGGCTCACCGCCGAAGATGCCAGCAAATTACTCGGCTGGGCAGCGCGTTTATATCAAGTCGGTTTGGACATCGCGCACAACGATTATCACAAACATTCTGCCTATATCGTTCAAAACGTAGACCTCGCCGGTTGCTCGCGCGCCGAGCAAACCCAACTCGCGGCACTGGTGCTGGCACATCGCAAACGCTTTCCGGCAAAAAGTTTTCCGCTCGACAACAGCGACTTGGTGCACCTTGCGATTTTATTGCGCATGGCCGCCATTTTTCATCGCGGAAAAATAAAAGATGGCCTGCCGGTAATTACAGTTAAAGCCGAGGACAAAAAACTAAAGTTAACACTGCCCACCAAGTGGATAAATGATCATCCGCTGACGCAAGCCGATCTGGAAACCGAGCAAAGGCATTTGGGGGATATTGGGTATCAGTTAGAACTGGCGGGGACATAACCAACCGCCCACTGACCAACAAAAAAACCGATGGCAAACACCATCGGTTTTTTGTTTTTGCAGTTAAAAATTAATTACATGCAGCGCCTGTTACGACGGGAATTTCCGCGGTGCCTGAGTGGGTGCCTTGGAAACCGAATTCAACCGATTGCCCCGGTTGGATGCTGCTGTTCCAGCTCAGGTTGGTTGCTGCGTAAGGATTGCTGCCGGTGACGGTGGCATTCCAGGTGCCGCTTAAACGGGTGTTGCCTGCGTAGGTCCAACTGACATTCCAACCATTAATGGGGCTGGTGCCATTGTTGGTGATGCGGATCGCGCCGGTGAACCCAGCGCCCCAGTTGTTACTCACTATGTAGCTGCAGTTGCCGGCGGCGGTAGGTTTACTGCTGGCGAGGCTGCTTGCCGCACTGGATGCAGGCCGACTGCTTGCTGGTGCAGAGCTGGCAGGCGTACTGCTACGCGATGAGCTGCTTAACGCCACTGAACTACTGGAGCGACTGGATGAGACCACCGGTAGCGATGAGGCAGGCTTGCTTGAGGCAGCGACGCTGGAGCTGCTTGCCGGTGCCGTAGCATTAGGGTTGGTACCAACAAAGTACAGATCTGGCGCAGCCGGTGTAGCCATACCGTCACCCAGAAAGAAGCTGGTGTGCGGCGGTTGGTTGTAGCCTACGTTTTGCCAGGCGATGGCAGTGCGGTACTGGGTATCGTGCATTAGCGTACGCAGCTTGTGGGTGGTCGGGGTCGGGGTACTGAAAATCAACAATTGGCTGTTGTTTTCGTGCCGCCAGATAACTTCCTCACGCCAATCGCCAAACAGGTCGGCCGATAAGCCGGGTGTCGCCTTGGTGGTGTTGTTGGAGGCGGCGCCGTAATTGTAGGCAGTGAGCAAGCGCGAACTGCTGCTAGCGCTGTAGTTCCATTTATCGATCATGGTGTTGTTGAGTTGTTCGCGCAGCAAATCGCCATCCCACCAGGCGGCAAAGTTGATCGATGCCGGTTTGCTGGTGGTGATCTGGCTGCCGGTGGCGCTGTTGATGCCGCCTGCACTCGCCCAGCTTTCGGCGCCGGCGGTCCGTGGATCTATGTCCATAATCACGCCGCGCCCAATATCGCCACCACCCTGAAAGCCCCAGATGATTTGTCCGGTTTTGGCGTCATGCATTTCTACGCCGTTATTGCCGTAGCTGGAGGGCGATTCATGCACCCTGAATACCTCCAAACCAGGGCGACTGGGCAGGAAGTCGGATAGGTGCAGCGCATCACCGTGGCCCAGACCCGTTGAGTACATGAGGGTACCGTTTTCATTGATGGTGGCGGCGCCGTAAACGATCTCATCTTTGCCGTCCTGATCGACATCGCCCACAGTCAGTGCATGTGCTCCCTGACCGGCAGCGGCGCCATTACCACTGGCGGTGCTGTCGAAGGTCCAGCGGCGGGTCAGTTGACCGTTGCGCCAATCCCAGGCGACCAACACGGCGCGGGTGTAATAACCACGGCTAAAGACCAGGCTCGGGCGGGTGCCATCCAGATAGGCAACACCAGCAAGGAAGCGATCCACACGGTTGCCGTAACTATCGCCCCAACTGCTCACGGTGCCGCGCGCGGGTAAATAATCGGTCGATGCCATGGCGACGCCGGTCTGACCATTGAACACGGTCAGATATTCGGGGCCGCTGAGGATATAACCGCCGGAATTGCGGTAATCGGTATTGGCGTTGCTGCCGCCTTGCACAGTCCCGGCGGCGTCGCGCGTGCCCGGCGCAGTTTTCATCGACACTTCGGCTTTGCCGTCGCCGTCCAGGTCATAGACCATGTATTGGGTATAGTGAGCACCCGCGCGGATGTTTTTGCCCAGATCGATGCGCCACAACTGGGTGCCGTTCATCTCATAGGCATCGATAAGCACGTTGCCGGTGTAGCCACTTTGGGAGTTGTCTTTGGAGTTGGACGGATCCCATTTCACGACAATTTCGTACTGACCGTCGCCATCCAGATCACCGACACTCAGGTCGTTAGGCGAGTAGGTATAGGCCTCGCCGCTGGGTGTGGTGCCGCCATTGGGGCGGTTGAGGTTGACCGCTAAATAGGGGTTGGCCCAAGTGGCGTTGGCAGGGTTAGCCGCCAACTCAGTGCCATTAATAATGGCGCGCAGGGTATAGGCAGCGCTGGTGGTGCCGCTGGTGTCCAGATAATTGGTGCTGTTGGTGATAGGCGATGGGGTAATTTTGCTGCCGTTACGATAGACGTTAAAGCTCACATTGGCTGGGTCGTTTCCCAACATACGCCAACTGATAAGCACGCCATTACCGGAGGGCAGTGCGACAACACCGCGATCCAGATACTCGGCCTGACGCGCGGCAAAGCTGGGCGCGGCCATAATGCCGGTCAATCCGGCGCATAAGCAGGCAATAAGGGTTTTGCGCAGCCACGGCTGCGAATCCAGTTGGACCATGATGGCTCTCTCATTATTCGTAGTGGTAAATATCAGGCACGTACCCGCACCACCAAGGAGCAAGGCTATGGCGGACAGGTAGAAAGTCCCTGCGTCAGATTTTGGGTACTGCGATACTTTGCCGAGAATCAGTTACAACGTGTTTTATTCTAATTATGGGTTTGGCGCCCGCTGGAGAGATCCGGCGTGGGCGCCGGAAGCGAGACTAGCTAGAGTATATAAATCCGATTTATATTGCAGCATGATTTAGCGAGAAATCACGATCAGGTCAGTATTCATCGCACAAAGTTAGGAAACACTTCACGATTCTCTCAGTTAAATGAGAACTTTTATCGATGAGCGTCTGGTGATGAGATGATTGCCAGCTTCCCTAGCGGAAAGCTGGCAGACACAGCGTGAACAAATCAGGCTTAGGCGACTATGTGCGCCGACCAGCGTTCCAGCAGAATGGCTTGGGCGTCGACCGGTTCTTCACCTTCCGGGATTTGACAGGGCACATAGGTGCCATCGCCCTGCAACAACCAGGCATGGGTATTGTCAGCGAGGTAAAGGTGCATATCTTCCATAATGCGGTCGCGAATTTTTTTGTGTTTGATGGGGAAGCAGGTCTCAACGCGATGGAACATATTGCGCAGCATCCAGTCAGCACTCGAACAAAATAATTCCGGGTTGCCGTTATTTTCAAAATAAAACACGCGATGGTGCTCAAGAAAACGGCCGATGATCGAGCGCACACGAATATTTTCTGATAAGCCTCAACACCGGGGCGCAATTGGCAGACGCCGCGCACGATCAAATCGATTTGTACACCGGCTTGCGATGCAGCGTAAAGTTCGTTTACCAATTCTTCATCATAAAGCGCATTCATTTTGGCAATGATGCGGCCGGGTCTACCTTGCTCGGCGTGTTCCTTCTCTGTGCGAATGCGTTTCACCATACCTTTGTGCAAGGTAAAGGGGGCGTACAAAAGCGCTTCCATTTTGGAGGCTTTGCCCATGCTCGATAATTGCAAGAAGATGCGGTACACATCTTCACCAATATCTTTGTCCGACGTGAGCAGGCCGTAATCGGTATAAATTTTACTGGTGCGCGGGTGATAGTTGCCGGTTCCCAAATGCACGTAATAGCGCAATTTGTCCGTTTCACGGCGCGCCACCAAAATCATCTTCGAGTGGGTTTTAAAGCCCACTACACCATAAATCACATGGATACCAAAACGCTGCAAGCGCTCGGCGAGCGCTACGTTTTGCTCTTCATCAAAGCGTGCGCGCAATTCCACAATCGCGGTGACTTCTTTTCCTGCTTTAGCAGCGGCGACCAGCGCATCCACAATGGGCGAATTAGAACCGGTACGGTAGAGAGTTTGTTTGATCGCTAATACGCTGGGGTCGGCGGCGGCTTCACGCAAAAAATCGACGACGCACTGAAACGAATCGAAGGGGTGATGGAGCAAAATATCCTGCCTTTGCAGCACTTCAAAATAGGAATTGGTACGCTTGGGCAATTTGGGCATGGCTTGCACAAAGGGTTTGAAATAGTGTGCCGCGTTTTTGACGAGATCAAATAAATCCGCGTAGCGATTTAAATTCACCGGTCCATTAATACGATACAAATCGCGCTCTTTAATTTCACAGCGCTGCAATAAAAATTGTTCCAATTCCGCGGGGCAGGTATCGGTAATTTCCAAACGCACTTCATCGCCGTATTGGCGATAAGCCAATTCACCCTGTACAGCGCGCAATAAGTCATCGGTCTCTTCTTCGTCGAGAAAAATATCCGAATTGCGCGTGAGGCGAAATTGGTAGCTTTCCACCACCGTCATGCCGACGAATATTTCGGCCATAAAAAAATGGATGATGGAGGATATAAACACAAAGTTGCGCCCCTTAATACTCAGGGCTTCGGGCAATTCTATGATGTGCGGCAGCGAGCGCGGCACTTGCACAATCGCGCGGCCCGAGTTGCGACCGAACGCATCTTTGCCATCGAGCCGGACAATAAAATTCAAACTCTTATTGAGGATGCGCGGAAACGGATGCGCAGGGTCGAGCCCAATCGGACTGAGCACGGGCAGTACGTCTGACAAAAAAATGTGTTTGAGATATTGCGCTTGCTCCTGAGTCCACTCTTCGCGGCGCAACACTTGAATACCTTGCTCACGCATTGCGGGCAGCAATTCGCCATTCAATATGCGGTATTGCTCGGCCACCAATTCGTGCGCGCGCAGGGAAATTTCATTCAGGGTTTGGGTTTGGGTCAGGCCATCTGGCCCTTGGGTCGGCGGGGCATTGCGCTCCAGTATTTCTACCAATCCACCCACGCGCACTTCAAAAAATTCGTCGAGGTTGGTTGAAAAAATACACAGAAAACGCAGCCGTTCCAGCAGCGGCAAACTGCGGTAGTAAGCTTGATGAAGGACGCGTTTGTTAAATTCGAGCAGACTCAGCTCGCGATTGAAATAGGCGTTAGACACCTTGTACCTCGTTACCCGATTTGTGTTAAGCCAGTATGTCGCGCCAGATTATGGCAATCATGTGACAAAAATAAGACAAGCCCTGCTTAGTGCTAACACTAGCAAAGTTTTGGATGGTGCGGGGGGGAT
>CAIOHY010000206.1 GCA_903858205.1 uncultured Cellvibrio sp. | reverse complement strand
GCATCCAACGAATAGAGCGTGAGATTAATACGATGATCAGTGACGCGCCCCTGCGGGTAATTGTAAGTGCGAATGCGCTCTGAGCGATCACCGGAACCCACCAAGCTGCGGCGCTCGTCCGAAAGCGATTTATGCGCGGCATCTTCCTGCGCCTGCTTTAATTTTGTGGCGAGCAAACTCATAGCGCGCGCGCGGTTTTTATGCTGCGAGCGTTCGTCCTGGCATTCGATCACCAAGCCGGTAGGCAAGTGCACAATACGGACTGCCGAGTCCGTTTTGTTAACGTGCTGACCGCCCGCGCCGGATGCGCGAAAGGTATCGATGCGCAAATCGGCTTTATTGATATTAATTTCTTCCATTTCATCCGCTTCCGGCATTACCGCCACGGTGCAAGCAGAGGTATGGATACGCCCTTGCGCCTCGGTTTCCGGCACGCGCTGCACGCGGTGGGCACCTGATTCAAACTTTAATTTGGAATACACACCCTGGCCGCTCACCAAGCTAATCACTTCTTTAAAGCCGCCGTGCTCGCCTTCATTCTGACTGAGCACTTCAACACGCCAACCTTGTGTCTCGGCGTAGCGCGTATACATGCGGAATAAATCGCCAGAGAAAATCGCCGCTTCATCGCCGCCAGTACCGGCGCGAATTTCGAGGTAACAGTTTTTCTCATCGTTGGGATCTTTTGGCAGCAAGAGTTTTTGCAATTCCAACTGCATGGGCTCGAGTTGCGCCTCGCAGTCTTTCAACTCTTCTTCTGCCATTTCTTTCATATCGGCGTCGCCATCCACCAGCAGGTGTTTAGCCTCTTCGATATTGGCGAGCAGATTCAAATAATTTTGATAGCCTTGCACAACCGGTTCTAATTCGGCGTACTCTTTGGAGAGGTCGCGAAATTTGTTTTGATTATTGATCGTGTCAGCTTCTGACAACATCGCGCTCACTTCTTCGTAGCGCTCTTTAAGGCGATCCAACTTTTCTAAAATAGACGCTTTCATTATTGCTCACTTGCATCGCTGTCCGAATCGGCAGCAGGGTTAACTGTCAGGTCAAACAATTCTTGCGCCACTTGAATAACATGGTGCCGGGAACTGGCACTCGCCTCTTTCAACACGGTTGTCGGCGAGTGAATTAATTTGTTGGTGAGATTGCGCGCAAATTGCTGCAATACTTGCTCGGGATTAGCACCAGTTTGCAAACTGCGTAGCGCTTTTTGCAATTCCAGATCGCGCATTTGCTCTGCTTTGTTGCGATAGGCTTTTACAGTTTCAACCGCACTGAGCGCGCGCTGATGGCGTAAAAATAACTCGACACCTTCGCTAATAATTTCTTCTGCTTGATCGGCAGCGGCGACGCGGGATTTTTTGTTCTCATCAATTACCGCGTGCAAATCATCCACGGTGTAGAGATACACATCATCCAGCTCGCCCACCTGCTCTTCGATATCGCGCGGTACGGCGATATCGAGCATAAACATGGGTTTGTGTTTGCGTCTTTTGAGTGCTGATTCAACGGCACCTTTGCCAAGTAACGGCAATTGGCTAGCGGTAGAAGAAATCACCAGATCAGCGCGATGCAACTGCTCGGGAATGTCGGCTAGCAAAATTGCTTCGCCATTAAATTCACCGGCCAAACGCTGGGCCCGATCAAGCGTACGATTAGCAACAATAATATGTTTAATGCCCTGCTCTACCAAATGGCGCGCAACCAGTTCGATGGTTTCACCTGCACCAATCAGGAGCGCAGTGTCTTGTTTGAGATTGGAAAATATTTGTTGCGCAAGGCTTACAGCGGCGTATGCCACTGAGACAGGGTTCTCACCAATCGCAGTTTCCGTGCGCACACGCTTGGCGATATTAAAAACCTGCTGAAAAGTTGCGTGTAATTCCGCCCCTAAAGTGCCCGCATCCTTCGCGCTCGCAAACGCCGACTTCATTTGGCCTAGAATTTGCGGTTCACCCAATACCAGTGAATCGAGGCCGCCGGCAACTTTCATCATGTGACGAACGGCTTCATGATCCTGATAGCAGTAATAGCTCTTGGCCAAGTCCGCCGCATCAATCGCGGTGTGATCGACCAACCACTGCTGAATCGCGGCCGCATCACTTTCACTCGCCGCATAGATTTCCGTGCGATTACAAGTTGAGAGAATGGCGACTTCTGTAAGCCCCGCATGAGCACAAGCCTCTTGCATGGCGCTCTGGAGGTTTTCCGGCGCGAACGCAACCCGCTCGCGTAATGCAAGTGGGGCGGTAGTGTGATTGATGCCAAAGGCTAACAGGGTCATGGATCAGGCTAGTCGTTATAAAGGCCGGTATTGTCCGGTCACAGAGGTGGCGTGACAAGAGGCAAGTTCTTAATCCTGCCATAAACCCGTGTTATTGGGCCGATTCATCGCTACGCCAGATCTGCATCTATACTTATACACAGCCGCAACTCAAGGAATTTTTATGCCCCGAATGCCCAACCCGACCATCATCGACATCGAAGCTTCAGGCTTTGGATCGCGTAGCTATCCGATTGAAATCGGCGTTGTCAAAACCAATGGGGAGCGGTATTGCGCACTGATCGAGCCGCAGCCAGAGTGGGACCACTGGAGCGACAGCGCTCAAGCCATACATGGCATCACTCGCAAGCTAATTGAGAGCCGAGGGCGTAGCCCGCATGACATCTGCAAGGATCTTAACGAATTTTTGGGTGAAATCACCGCCTACAGCGACGCCTGGACTCACGATAACTCTTGGCTCAACCGATTATTTTTTGCCGGGCGGGTCAGACCCAGTTTTCACCTAAGCCCGATCGAAGTGATCGCGACCGAAGCGCAATTGCTGCTGTGGGACAACACCAAGCGGCTGCTGGAGAAACGGCTAGACATCAAACGCCATCGAGCCAGTGGTGATGCCTATCTAATCCAACAAACCTTTCTTGAAACTCGGCGCCTTATCGATCGCAAGCCCGCACTGGCCAGATGTACCGGGCTTTGACGGGCGAAGCCGGGAGAGATCTTGAGCTGGAAGACGATAACGACCTTTTTATCATTCGCCTTCACGTTTATGATGTGCGCCCGCGCAACCCGATTTGCGCCCACCCCTCGTTTTGTTACCGGTCGCGCATGAGCAAACACCGCCCAATTATCCTGTCGAGCATGACCCTTTTCTGGGTGCTGAGTGGTTGCAGCCTGCAATCGACACGGACTGTGGCAGCGCCGGAGCCAGATGCAGCACCGGAAGTTCTCATCCAGACCCCGACCAAACCCTTCCCAACCGAAACGCTTTACTCCCTGCTCACCGCCGAGATCGCCGGCAGTCGCGCGCAATATGATCTGGCATTGAGCAACTACGTGCAGCAGGCGCGTGAGACGCGCGACCCACAGATCGCCGAGCGCGCCACCATGATTGCGCGCTACCTGGGGAATAATCCGGTCGCATTGGAGATGGCGCAAGTTTGGGTCAAGGCCGCGCCACACAATAAAGACGCGCTCGCGAACACCTCCATGGCCTACATGCAAGCTGGCCAGTTGCGCGACGCCTTTGAATACTCACGCCGCTTGTTGGATGAGGGCGGCGAACCGCTGTTCCAGAATATCGCCGCCAATGCCGCGAGCCTTGATGAGATTCCGCGCGCCCTGCTGCTGAACGATTTTGTCACCCAATTACAAAATCATCCGGAAGACGAGCAGTTGATGGTGGGCACCAGCATACTGCTCCAACAGCAAGGCAAATACGATGAGGCCATGAAGCTCACCCATCAGGCACTTAAAGTGCATCCGCGCAGTATTCCCGCCGCCATTCTGGAAGCCAACCTGCTGCATCAACTGAAGCGAGATCAGGAAGCCATCGACAAAATGGCCGCCCTGCTGGAGTTCTACCCTGACAATGCCAGCCTGCGCCAACAGTACGCGCGCATCCTCACCCACCACGATATGGAGTTGGCGCAGGAACAATTTACAATCCTCACCAAACAGTTGCCAGGCAATGGCGATATGCTGCTGTCACTGGGGATTATCGCACTGGAACGAAAAGACACCGAAACCGCACACAAAGCCTTTGAAGAACTGCTGGATCGCGATCTGCATATCTCTACTGCTCACTATTATCTAGGACGCATGGCTGACGCGCGCAACGATCTACCAGAAGCGATCATTCATTACTTGCAAGTAGAAAATGGCAACGATTTTCTCTCAGCGACCATCAATCTGCTCGATATATTCGCGCGCCAAGAGGATTTCCTCAGCGCCCAGCAACATATGAACCGCTTGCGCTTACGCTTCCCTGACCAGAGCGAAGCCCTCTATGTATTGCACGGCCAGACGCTGGTAAAACACAACTATCTTCTGGAAGCCGATGGGGTATTCAGTGAAGGCCTGGCCAATTTTGCCACCAGCACTCGCCTATTGTTTGCGCGCGCGATGCTCAATCACCAACGCAACCGCATCACCACCGCCGAGCGGGATTTGCGCCAAATATTGAAACAGCAACCGGACAACATCGCGGCACTCAATTCGCTTGGTTACATTTTAGCTGACCGCACCCAGCGTTTTGACGAAGCGCGGGTACTGCTGGAAAAAGCCCTCAGTTTAAAACCCGATGATGCCGCCATCCTGGATTCTATGGGCTGGCTGTACTATCGCACCGGCAAATACCCTGCGGCACTTGAGCTGTTGCGCAAAGCATTCGCCGCTGGCCCCAATCCCGAAATCAGCGCCCATCTGGGCGAAATTTTGTGGGTACTCGGGAATAAAGAGGAGGCACGCCAAGTCTGGCAGGAAGGCATAAAACACGCCCCCAACGACCCTGTAATCCAAGAAACCCTCAATCGCCTCAAGGCTGACTTATGATGCATCACCGCCTACTTCTCATAGTGTCATTGCTATTTTTTTGTGGATGCGCGCATCAGGGTTCGCTTACCCCACCGCAGGATGTGATGGAGCACCAACGGCAAGTACAGTCTATTAGTGACTGGCAGCTAGCGGGGAAGTTAGGTATTCGTGCGCCTAACGATAGCGGCAGCGCAAGCCTGAAATGGGTACAAAAGGTCGCCAATTACCAAATCAAACTCAGTGGTCCACTCGGACAAAAAAGTATGATTATCACCGGCACCCCCGCAAAAGTACGCCTCGAACAAACCGGTGAACCAATCCAGGAAGCAAAAACGGCTGAAGCGCTGATCAAAAAAACCGCTGGTTGGAATCTGCCTGTCACCCAGCTCGCCTATTGGGTGCGTGGTGTCCCCGCCCCCAAGCTGCGAATAACCCAACTAACACAAAACGATACCGGGTTAATCGCTCAGCTAATACAAGGCGGTTGGCGCATTAACTACAGCAACTATCGCGATCACAACTTCAACGGCGCTAATTTACCGCTGCCGGGAAAAATCACAGCAGAATACAAAGATATCCGCCTAACACTGATCATCCGCGACTGGCAGCTGGGCGCACAGGATGCATCTCAATGACCAAGCTGACGCTCCTATCCCCCGCCAAGCTCAATCTGTTTTTGCACATTACCGGCCGCCGCCCCGATGGTTACCACAATTTGCAAACGCTGTTTCAACTGCTCGATTACGGCGACACTCTGTCATTTAACACGCGCACCGATGGCAACATTACCCTCACCCCGGATCTGCCCGACGTCGCATTCGAACAAAATTTGATTATCAAAGCCGTGCGTGCACTGGAGGCCTACAAACCGGCCAATGACGGTGTCGATATCCAGCTTGAAAAACGATTGCCAATGGGTGGAGGTATTGGCGGGGGCAGCAGCAATGCCGCAACTACTCTGGTCGCGCTAAACCATTTGTGGGGCTGCAACCTGAGCCGAGACCAACTGCAAGAAATCGGCTTGCAGCTCGGTGCCGATGTACCAGTGTTTATCAACGCCCAAACTGCCTGGGCTGAAGGTGTGGGCGAAGCCTTACAGGCTATTGAAATGCAGCCAAAATGGTTTCTGGTTATACAACCTGATTGCCATGTATCCACTGCAGAAATTTTTTCTCACAAAGATTTGACAAGAGATACTTCGGCCATTAAAGTGGCGGCCTTCCTTGAGCGGGGTGGTCAAAATGACTGCGAAGCCTTGGTGAGAAAGCTCTATCCGCAAGTCGATAACGCACTCATCTGGCTCCAACAATTTGATCGCAACGCACGCATGACGGGAACCGGAGCCTGCGTATTTGCAAGTTTCGAGTCGGCAGAAGAAGCACTTAAGGTGCAGGCAATATTGCCCAAACATATGCCCGGCTTTGTAGCACAAGGTGTAAACCAATCACCGCTCTACAAATTCCTTCCGTCATACTAATCAAGAGCTGTGTGTTAAACACAATAGGGGCGTCGCCAAGTGGTAAGGCAGCGGGTTTTGATCCCGCCATTCGTAGGTTCGAGTCCTTCCGCCCCTGCCATCTATTTCTAAATCATTGTTTCAGGTGTGTTCTAAATTTAAGCCGCACCACTAACACGAATCCTAAACAATGACTATTCTGATTAATTTCCTTTTACCATTTTCGAATTTGCGCTACTCACAGGAATTTCCTAGGGTAAAAAACGCTGCTTTGCGCAGACAAGCAAAATCGGCTCTGGCATTTAACCACCAGCAATCACCCCAGCCATCACCAAAAGGTATCTGACGTGACTGACTTAATGGTCTTTACCGGCAACGCAAACCCGGATCTCGCTAAAAAAATTGTGGATCATTTGGGCATGCCACTTGGCAACGTCTCTGTGTCGCAATTTTCCGATGGTGAAATCGCCGTCGAGCTGCACGATAACGTGCGCGGTCGCGATGTGTTTGTGGTTCAGTCAACCTGCGCACCAACCAATGACAACCTGATGGAATTGATTGTGATGGTGGACGCACTGCGTCGCGCCTCCGCTGGCCGCATCACCGCCGTAGTGCCCTACTTCGGCTACGCCCGTCAGGATCGCCGTGTACGCTCAGCGCGTGTACCTATCACGGCCAAAGTAGTCGCCGACATGATGGTTGGCGTCGGTGTTGACCGCGTACTCACCGTTGATTTGCACGCCGAGCAGATTCAAGGCTTCTTCGATGTACCCGTAGATAACGTCTACGGCTCACCGGTACTACTGGAAGATATTGAAGCGCAAAAATTTGAAGACCTGATTGTGGTATCGCCCGATATCGGCGGCGTAGTACGCGCCCGTGCAGTAGCCAAACAATTAGGCATAGATCTGGCAATTATCGATAAACGCCGCCCGCGTGCGAATGTTGCGGAAGTGATGCACATTATCGGTGAAATTGAAGGCCGCACCTGCCTGTTGGTAGACGACATAATCGACACCGCCGGCACACTGTGTAGCGCCGCCAAAGCACTCAAAGCACAAGGCGCCAAAAAAGTCGTCGCCTACTGTACTCACCCGGTGTTATCGGGCAAGGCGATTGAAAACCTGAACAATTCCGAGCTGGATCAGTTAGTCGTCGCTGACTCAATCCCGCTTAGCCAGGCCGCTCAGGAATGCTCGCGCATTCGCAGCCTCTCGCTATCAAAAATGCTCGCTGAAGCGATGCGCCGCTTGAGCAATGAAGAATCCCTGAGTGCGATGTTCCGTTAAGTCGGGCATTACTCTCGGTAAACCACCGGAATACACACTGTACTCTGGTTACTGAAACCCATCAGGTTCTGGTCGCGGATCTGAATGGAAAAATGAGGACGATAAAATGTCTGAAGACTTTAAATTAGATGCAACAGCCCGTAACGATTTGGGGAAAGGTGCGAGCCGCCGCCTGCGTCGTTTGGCAGCGCAAGTTCCTGCTGTAATTTACGGCGGCACTGTGGCGCCTGTTAGCGTTTCTGTTTCTGCTAACGAATTGATGAAGCACCTGGAACACGAAGCATTTTACTCACACATCATCAGCTTGAATGTTGACGGTACCGCTCAGGACGTGATCCTGAAAGACGTACAACGTCACCCATCAAAGCCAGTTGTGTTGCACTTGGACTTCCTGCGCATTGACAAGTCAACCAAGGTACACACTCACGTACCTCTGCACTTCATCAATGAAGCAATCTCCAAAGGCGTGAAAATCCAGGGCGGTAAAGTGGTTCACAACCTGACCCAATTGGACATCATCTGCTTCCCACACCAATTGCCAGAATTCATTGAAGTGGATTTGGCAAACGCAGAAACCGGCACCATCATTCACATTTCTGACCTGAAATTGCCAAGCGGTGTTGTTTCTGCCGACTTGCAAAAAGGTGCAGATCACGATTTGGCAGTTGCCACTCTCGTTAAGCCGAAAGGCGCTGCAGAAGGCGAAGAAGCGTAATTTCTTCTTTTCCTTTAAAAGGGCTGACTCTTAGGAGCCAGCCCTTTTTTTATGGCGATACGCAAACCACAATTCACAGATTGAAATCCCAAGTACAATGCGCACCACACTCACTATTCCCTATTCGAGCATGAGATAGATTCATGGCCAATACCGAAATTCAACTGATTGTAGGACTGGGCAATCCTGGCAGCGAATACGAGCGCACGCGCCACAACGCGGGGCAGGATTTTGTCGAAGAACTGGCTCGTTCGCTGGGCGCGTCGCTGATGAATGACAACAAATACTCCGGCCTCACCGCACGCGTGACCTATCAAGGCCGCGATTTGCGCCTACTAATCCCCACCACCTACATGAACCGCAGCGGGCAATCGGTCGGTGCTATGGCCAATTTTTTCAAGATAGAACCAGCGGCAATTCTGGTCGCCCACGACGAGCTGGATCTCGCACCCGGTATCGCGCGTTTTAAACAGGGTGGCGGCCACGGCGGCCACAATGGGTTGCGCGATATCATCGCCGCGCTCGGCAATAACCAAAACTTCCCGCGCCTGCGCATAGGTATTGGCCACCCCGGTGTCGCAGCCATGGTCGCTAACTTTGTACTCAAACGCGCGCCTGCGAGCGAGCAAGAACTGATAGATGATGCCATCGCCCGCGCAATTAAATGCACACCTGACGCATTAAAGGGTGACTGGAATACGGCGATGAAAAATTTACACACAGATTCGAAAAAATAACGGCGCAAAATTCAATTATTTCACCAGCAGGAGTCGAAAAGCTATCCGCCAATTTGCTAGCATGTGCGACCTTGGTCACCACCACAAACTAACAATAACGAATCGCAAGGCAATTTCTGGAAACGATAAAATCACCCCAGATTACATTGCCCTGCTGGGGACAGCTCTCCATGTCATATCTCTCAATCAATGGCCTAT
>CAIOHY010000205.1 GCA_903858205.1 uncultured Cellvibrio sp. | reverse complement strand
TCAATCGCATCAATAATTTGAACAGCCGCCGCATTACTACTACTATGCAAAGCTGCTTCAATACGGGTGCCACTGTCTTCCAGATGCCGCTCTAGATTTTTCGCCATACTGGCCACCACAGAAAGATTGGTGCTGTGTGCGCCTAGATGCTGCTCTAGGCTTTTTGTTAGTTCCGTCACAGCGTTCGCTGTAGGATTAGAAGAAATCGCCTCTTTATAGGTGGGCGCATTATCAATATGATCATCAATCCAAACACTGAGGTCTTCAACAAAACGATCTTGAATTTTTGAAAACAGAACCCCCATGAGCCCCAGAATTAAAGACCCACAAAGACCAAACAACGAGGCGCTAAAAGCAATTCCCATCCCCTGCAATGGGGCAGAAACAGACCCCAAAAAGTCAATAAACATCTTATCTGCTGATTGCGCTTTTTCTATGGGATCGACATCGTTGTTCCCTTTTTGCGTTGCTTTATCCATGGTTTCCACCACGGCATGCATCGCCTCGCCCACCGAATTAATTGTCTCTAGCAGCCCCCAAAATGTCCCTATAAGACCCAACATAATCAATGTTGCCGTCATATAAGAAACTCGCCCCCTCAATCGTCCGAGCCGGGCACCGAGTTTTGTTTTAATGAGGCGAGCCTCAGTATCCGTAAAACCTATTTTTCGATTTTCCTTTGAGCGTTCAATCACGCCACGCATTTGCGTACTACGTAAAATACCCGTATCCGCTAAATCTACAATTTCTTTAACAAAAAAGGGGTCAATATTCCCGGCTCCCACAACACGTTCCCATAAGGCAATAGACCTTGCTGTACGAACTACGTGCCACCAATTGAGGCCTGCAAATACTAATCCCAAAAGAAAAGTTGCAACGATAAAACCATTTAACCCCGCATGCGCCATGAAACGCAGCACAATTTCATCGCGCAACGAAAAGCAAAAAAATGCTATAACAACTAGCGTAATGCTTGGCACAATAGGTCGGTACGATGTGTTCATAAAATTCTTCTCCATCAAGTGCACTCAATTACGATGAGCCGTACTTCACAATAGTAAAAAAATCGTTACGGCCGTTGCAGCACGCAACTGCTTGGCAAGCTATTAAGCTGTGGCGGAGAGAGAGAGGGAGCCGGGTTCTATTCCGTCAGAATAACCGCGATATGTTTTTAAAACCACCCCCACCCCCCTTTCTCCCCTGTTGCCCTTCGCCCTACGCCCCTCTAATCTGCCCCCACCATGCAGACCGATTTTCACCGTATTTCCCGCCTGCCGCCTTATGTTTTTGCGGAGGTTAACCGCCTCAAATTGGTTTCCCGCCAAGCCGGGCGTGACGTGATTGACTTCGGTATGGGCAACCCAGATTCGGCCTCGCCGCCCCACGTGGTGCAAAAACTTATTGAAACCGTAGGTGATGCCCGCACCCACCGTTATTCTGTTTCCCGGGGGATTCATGGCCTGCGTAAGGCTCAGGCGGCCTATTACCAGCGGCGGTTTAACGTCGATCTTGATCCTGATAAAGAAATTGTCGCTACCTTGGGCAGTAAAGAAGGTCTAGTCAACCTCGCCCAAGCTATCACCAGCCCCGGCGATGTGATTTTAGCCCCCAACCCCTGTTACCCCATTCACAGCTTCGGGTTTATGCTCGCCGGCGGCTCGATCCGCCATCTGCCCGTTGATTTTGAGCCTGATTTTACCGTTCGTCTCATCGAACAAATCAAGCGCGCTATCCGCCATTCGGTGCCCAAACCCACGTTATTAGTTGTTAGCTACCCCAGCAACCCAACCGCACAGATAGTTTCTCTTGACTTTTATGAAGAAATAGTTAAAATTTGCAAATATCACAACCTTTTTATTTTATCGGATCTTGCTTATGCTGAAATATACTTTGATTCATCTCGAAAGCCAAAATCTCTACTTGAAGTGCCGGGAAGCCGGGAAATCGCTGTTGAATTTACGACTCTTAGCAAAACCTACTCAATGCCCGGCTGGCGTGTTGGCTTTGCGGTTGGCAGTCCAGTCCTCATAGGGGCGCTGACAAAAATAAAGTCGTACGTTGATTACGGAGGCTTTACCCCTATTCAAGTTGCTGCTGCAGCAGCATTAAACGGGCCGCAAGATTACGTGGACGAGATGCGGGCGTTATACAAAGAACGCTGTGACGCCTTAGTCCACGGCCTTCGAGCCGCAGGTTGGGAAGTTCCCCTCCCCGATGCCTCTATGTTTGTCTGGGCACCCATTCCTCCCGCCTTTCGATCACTAGGTTCGCTGGCTTTTTCAAAGCTGTTGCTCCGTCATGCCGACGTGGCCGTTGCCCCCGGCATTGGCTTTGGTGAATATGGCGACGGCCATGTGCGTATCGCCCTCGTCGAGAACACCCAGCGCATCCGCCAAGCTGTTCGTAATATCAAGGAATTCCTCCGCCGTGATCCCGCGGCCTTGGCTGCCGAGGTCACGTTATTATGAACACATCTACTCCCCTTCGCCTCGGCATTGCCGGGGCTGGTACTGTTGGCGGCGCAGTGGTGCGCCTGCTGCTGGAACGAAGCGATGCCCTTGCCCAACGAGCCGGACGTCCCTTGGTCATCGCCGCCATTGCCACCCGCAGCCCAGACAGAATCAAGGGCTTAAATACACAGGGCATTCGTGTATTTACTAACCCCCTTGAACTGCCTACGCTTTCTGATATTGATGCCGTGGTCGAAGTTATCGGCGGCGCGGACGGTACCGCAAAAACTCTTGTAGAAAATTCCCTAAAAGCCGGAAAACACGTTATTACAGCTAACAAAGCTCTACTTGCTCATCATGGCTACGATCTGGCAGTACTGGCGGAGAAAAACACGGTTAGCCTAGCGTTTGAAGCCGCCGTCGCCGGCGGCGTGCCCATCCTCAAAGCCTTGCGCGAAGGGGCAGT
>CAIOHY010000204.1 GCA_903858205.1 uncultured Cellvibrio sp. | reverse complement strand
GGCGCGGAGCCGGTAGGCAGCACGCCTAAAGAGACGGAGGCATTTATCCGAGTGCAGATGGAGAAAATGCGGAAAGCAGTCAGGATCTCAGGGGCGAAGCCGGATTTGAATTAAGGTTCTACCTTACCTGTGATGAGTGAGGTTATGCTGATCCCTTTCGTTCTATTTTTTCTTTTTGTAGATATTGGTTATACGCATCAACTCGTTATTGAATTCAACCCGGTTGGCAGTAGTCCAGTTGAATTCGCGGAACAGGTTGTTATTAACGAATAAAAACAGCGAAAGATCATCAACTTTCTTGGAATTCGCGTGCAATAAGAAAAACGAACATGCAAGGCCAAACAAATAAAAGACTAAATATTTGATCCTTTGTAGATTAATTTACAATCGATAAGATACTCAACGTACTGCTAAATAGGGTTTTCCTATCCAAAGTAAAGATCGTTAACAGAATATTAACCACAGGAGTTTTCAAAATGAACGAAGAAGAAGCGATTCGCAAAGGTCTTGCTATTCGCAAGGAAATATTTGGCGACGCAGTTATAGAGAAAAGAATAGCGACTGCGGGCGAGTTTGGAGCGCCTCTGCAAAAATTCATTAATCAGTACGCCTATGGTGAGGTTTGGGGACGTGAGGGATTATCGCGAAAAGTTCGTAGTCTCCTCGTATTGGGTATGACATGTGCGGCGAATAGACCGAACGAATTACGCATCCATCTTCGCGCCGCAATTACAAATGGATGTACAAAAGAAGAAATACGAGAGGTGCTTTTGCAAGTGGCAATTTATTGTGGCATCCCAGCATCGTTGGATGCCCATAATATGGCAGCAGAGGTTTTTGAGGAAACCACTTACCCGACAAAGTATTGAAGTTATTTTTTACCAAAGAAATAATTAGTCATTAAGTAGGTCGTCTAGTAGGATAAATTCTTTAGTTTGACGATGATTGCAAACTCGTTGATACTGAAGTGGTAGTATTTAATTTGCAAAGTCTGTTTCAGCCCCCAGTAGAGGGGTTTTGGCAGCGCCAGCGATTATCTGTGGTTGGCGAGCGGTTGATATAAAAATTGATTGTTGCTAAAGCGCATCACAACGCTCGGCGAGGAGATCATATGACATCACGTGAAAAGTCGGCAGTGCCGCCTTCGGGGCTTCCTGCATCCGCGATTCCCCTTGGTTCGAATGAACGATTTCTCTCAATGCTCGGAAAAATGTATGTAATTCGGGAGTTTGAGGAGGCAGCCGGGCAGGAATGGCATGCGGGCAATATACGCGGCTCTGTCCATCAATATGTTGGTCAGGAGGCCATCGCGGTTGGAGTTTGTTCGAATTTGCGATCCGATGATTACATCAGCAGTAATCATCGTGGACACGGACATTCCATAGCCAAAGGTGCTGACCCTATTGGCATGATGAAGGAGTTGTTCGGGCGCGAAGGCGGGACCTGTGGCGGCAAAGGAGGGTCGATGCATATCGCAGATTTTTCAATTGGTATGCTTGGAGCCAACGGCGTGGTGGCCGATGGCGTGACGATAGCCGTGGGCGCTGGCCACGCCATCAAAGTTCTTAAGCAAGACCGTATTGCTGTGCCATTTTTTGGCGACGGTGCCGTGAACCGAGGGCCGTTGATGGAATCCCTTAATTGGGCAAAGATTTATGATCTTCCGGTACTTTATGTGTGCGAGCACAATGGCTATGCGGCGACAACGCGAACCTCTGACGTTACTGCAGGAGAGGGGTTTATCGCTCGTGCACGTAGTTTTGGAATTGAGGGTGAGGAAATCGATGGTAATGACATCCGCGCAGTTGACGAGGTTGCCCGACACTTGGCGCAGCGTGTGCGGGGAAATGGCCCTGCTTATATTTTTGCGCGAACCTATCGTCACCATCCCCATAATCTGCGAGATAGCGGTGCATATCGTACTCAGGATGAAATTGATCGTTGGAAGCTTAAGGACCCTATAAAACTTGCAACATCTTGGCTGTTGGAAGCTGGGGTTGCGCGCGCAGAGATTAATGCCGTTGAAGGTGATGCAAAGGCACTGATCGCTAGAGCTCTTACAGCTGCGCGTTCAGCGCCTTGGCCGCAGTTATCTGCAGCACTAGAAAATGTTCAGGATCTCGGAGCGCCGTTATGATTGCCGAGATGACCTACGCCGAGGCAAGTCTTCTTGCGCTTCGTGAAGAAATGCAGCGCGACCTCCGGGTATGGGCTTTGGGCGAGGATTTGGGCCCTGAGGGTGGGCTTGCAGGACAATACCGCGGATTGCAGACGGAGTTTGGCGGCGCAAGAATTTGCGATACGCCGATTTCAGAGTCGATGATTATGGCTGCAGGTGTTGGTGCTGCGCTTGCCGGAACGCGACCTGTTGTAGAGCTTCGTTTTGCCGATTTCGCCATATGTGCGGCTGACGAAATTGTTAACCAGACCGCCAAAATACGATATATGTTTAACGGACAAACGCGCGTGCCGCTGGTTATCCGTCAGGCTATTGGCATGCGCGGTGGCACTGCAGCGCAGCACTCCCAATCAATGGAGGCTTGGTGGGTCCACGTGCCGGGATTGACCGTGTTGACTCCAGCAACCGCCGCGGATAATTATGGAATGCTGAAGGCAGCAATTCGTTGTGATGATCCGGTTATTTATTTAGAACACAAGGCGCTTTGGGGTATCAAAGGTGCTGTCGACACCGACGCGCCACTGGTTCAAATTGGCAAGGCCGATAAAGTTCAGCGAGGTGATGACGTCACAATAGTCACGTGGTCTGGTATGAGGGTCGAATGCATCAAAGCGGCGGACACCTTGCGACAACGTGGAATCGCTGTCGATTTGATCGATTTGCGTTCCCTCTGGCCGTGGGATCGAGATATGGTCATGGATTCTGTATCGCGTACCGGGCGCTTGGTTGTTGCCCAAGAGGCCGTTCGGGTCGGTGGGTTTGGTGCGGAGATCGTGGCGGAAGTTAGTGAGGAGTTGTGGGCAAAATTGCGAGCTCCAATTCGCCGACTTGGCGCGCCTCGATGCCCAGTTCCGTTCTCCATGCCACTTGAAGATGCGTGCCGGATAAGCGCAGATATGATCGTAAAGGCGGCGGTTGATAGTGTCGAGTAGAAGCGTGTGAGAGTAGGTCAAGGCGTGTTTTTTTGCTACTTCTAAATAAACGTTGAACAATCGTTTGCGTTGGTATCTTTTTTGCCGCTGGAAGATTTAAAAGTATGAATTAAATGCATTGGTAATGTCTCGGTCTGTGAATATTTAGGGGGTAAGCCATGGTTTTTTTCAAAACGCTGGTGTTTTCTCTTGGAATTATTTTTGTTACTACATTCTGCGTTTCTGCACAGACCTATCCAGTCAAACCTATTAGATTTTTGGTACCCACTAGTCCAGGTGGAATTATTGATGTTTCCGCCCGCCTGATTGCCGCTCCTCTTAGTGCGCAACTGGGCAAGCAGGTAATCGTCGAAAACCGGCCTGGGGCAACTTACTCAATTGCTACCGATTTATGTGCGCATGCGACGCCAGATGGTTACACCATCTGTCAAATAAATATAAGCACCCACTCTTTTAATCCATATGTATTCAAGAAACTTCCCTATGATCCAGTAAAAGATTTTAAGCCGGTATATTTTCAGTTATCAGCAGTTCAGGGTTTAATGGCTTACAAGACAGTACCGTTTAACACCGTCGGCGAACTCAAGGACTACGCACTCAAAAACAAGGGGAAACTCAATTTTGCAACTCTAGGACAAAGTTCTTCTGCGGATCTCTTTTGTACGTGGCTGAATAAGATCTGGGGTACCGATATTACGGGGGTTGGCTATGGTGGGGGAATTCGGATTGCACTTCAGTCCGGCGAGAGTCAGCTAACCATTGTTGGGATAGGTACACTCGCGGAAGGCGTGAGGTCAGGGGACGTTAAGTTATTGGCAGTGAGCGCAAAGGAACGTATCCCCCAGTTTCCTGATGCGCCAACCTTTCAGGAGGTCGGACTCGGCGCTTATCCATCGAGTTTCTGGCTTGGCATTGCTGTTCCTGCCAAGACGCCTGATGCAATAATTAAAAAACTCAATGCGGCATTCATTGAGGCTGCGAAAGATCTTAGGTATCAAGAATATCTTGCTGGCTCAGCATTGCTTTTGGGGCCAACAACGCCAGAGGCGTTTGCTGAGTTTATTGAGGCGGATCGCAAGGCGGCGGCTACCATAATAAAACTCACTGGGGTAACTGCACGATAATTTATTGAGGTTAGGTGCTATTTCAACAGGCTAATAACAAAGGGGGCGTACGCCCCCTTTGTTATTTCTGCGAGGTGATATTTTATTTACCTGCCGCCAACCAATCCTTCACCGCCTGCCGCGCCGCCGTTTCCTCAGGCGAGCCCTTGAGGATCAGGTTCTTCGGTTTGTGGCCGCTGCTGCGTTCGTTGCGATAGCAGTGAAAGCGAATCTCCGCCGGATAACCCGACAGGTCGAGGCTTTCGTAATACG
>CAIOHY010000203.1 GCA_903858205.1 uncultured Cellvibrio sp. | reverse complement strand
GGCTGTCGTGATTGAGCGGCTTGTCCATGTCCCCAGTTATTCGCTCGGCCCCCACCGAACCTTTCATTGACGACGACGTTTGTTGAACTCGGCGGCTCAGAAGGAAGGGCTGACTCAGAAGGTAGGACGATTTCTCCGAAAGCGCCGTGTTACGTGCGGACCGATAGGACTCGATCCCTACCGGGAGGTGGGCAGCCCGAAGGGTCCGCACCGCCTTTTTCTTCTCAGACCTTGCATGTGCTAGACTGAGGATTTCGGTTTAAAGTGCAGCCACGACATTTGCATCGGCCTTCCTTCTGAACAAAGCAGCCAGCGGTAGCTGTCGTGGAAACCTTGTACCTCAGTTATGTATGATAGATCTCTGTTCCCTGTAGTGAGCTCAAAGACATCATGCGTGTTCTGACTTTCGATAATGATGTTCGAAATCTTTGGTAGGAAATCAGTGACCCACGGGTGAAGTTCGACAATAATATCCGCAGATGACAGTGTTTTAAAAAAATCCTTGTCAATTACATCTAACTCTCCACCTTCTATATCCATCAGCATGGTTATTTTATCGATCCGATCAGATGGAATCTGATTGTAAAAACCTTTTTCTGCTTTACCGAAAACCGTAATCTTTTCACTTGCATGATTGAGAATAGCCGTTTCTTCAATTAAACGTCTGCTGGTTTCGTTTGATTCATAGCAATATGAATGTCCGTACAGACCTGCTACCAAAACACCAATACCATAGTAGCCGTCGGAAGCGCCTAGATTGACAAAGGTTCTGTCTGGTTTAGCTATTAATGATAAAGTATTGAGCACTTCTTGTTCATACAATCCCAGAAGCCTGCTCCCAGAATCACTGCTGCTCCAAACGCTTTGCGCGGACAGGCGGAGACCTTTGAAAGGTCCGTAAGCAACCTGATTGGAAAGCTGGGCGCGAATCTTATCCGAGACTACCTTTCGAGCCATTTCAACACCAACGGCTAGCAGGTCGGGATGGTGATCTCGGATAACTCCTAAACTATTTATTAAGGCGTGCCTGTTAAAATCATCACTCATAGATTTCGTTTGGTTTTATTTTAATGCAAATCTGCAGCAAAAAACGCGCCATGATTTAACTGGATTGTTTATTGAAGCCTATCGGTTTCGATTTGGTGTTCAGAAACGAGCACTGACTGCGATTCTAGCGTTGATTATTGATGGCTTGATTTCTGCTGCGCAATTTTAGTGAATAATTTAGTTCTGAAGTCTAGCTTAAAATCATTTAATTACGCTGATTCTGCCGTGAATTGGAACTGAATGCCAAAATGGTCTAGAAAACGGTTAACCAACCAAACTTGGCTCTGAACAAGCGGTTAATGCGTAAGTGTTTCGCGACACCAACATCAAGAGCTATTGTGCAGTAGTCGGTTTTACAATGAAAAATATTAATGAAATTAGGTTCTATGCGTAGTCAGGTTTTAATTCATTGGGGCATATCTAGTTTTTATGGATGGGGTGTATACGGGCTTAACTTGGCCCTCAATTGGAGCTTGGATTCGGATCTTGAACCCGTCTGCTCTTTGCCGTTGCGCTTATCTGAAATTTCTTTGGACCCTCTCAAGAAAAACATCCTCAATAACTTTTTCTCTGAAAGCGCCTCGTTTGAAGCACGGTTAAAAGACCACTTAAAATTAAATTCTGAAGCGAGAATTGATGTGCCGTTACTCGTCGGTCTTGGGAACGACTTCAACCGGTCAACAACCGCTTGCGGTAGAAGTATTTATGGAACGCCGACCATTGGGATAACATTCTTTGAGGATCCCAATATCAGTGCTGACGCGATCGACAGAGCGCGAGAATTTCCGTTGATTGTCACTGGATCGACTTGGAATGAGCAAGTGCTACGTGGGTACGGCCTCGAAGCTGTGGTTACCGTTCTTCAGGGGATAGACCCCACACTGTTCCATGTTGCGCCCCGATC
>CAIOHY010000202.1 GCA_903858205.1 uncultured Cellvibrio sp. | reverse complement strand
GCCTGTTAATGGCCTTTTTCGTTAGCGCCGTACTCCAATTTAGCGGCCGTTGCCGGCACTTCCGAGATCACCTGCGAGCCACTGCCACAAGCAATTACAGTGCGCATTGCCTCTTCCACACTCACATGCGGTAATAGATCAACACAGTCGGACGATAGGTGATAGACAAACCCGGATGTAGGGATTGGCGCAGTGGGCGCATAAACGGTGTAGTCGCCATTGGCATGTTTCGCTGTGACTATAGCGGTTACCGATACCCCCGCCGCGCGCCCCATCAAATAAGCGCGACAAACTTCGCCCTTCAGCAGTGAAGTATTACCCTCGCCACCCAATAACTGCGACACCACCTCACGGATGGTTTTATAGCCGGGCGCCAACCGCGTCAACCAAGCGTCAAGCTGATCATGAACCCACTCGCCCACGCTGGTTTTGATAAACAATCCAATCAGAAAAAATGCGCAGAGCAATAGCAAAACACCCAACACATCGGCCATATGATTAGTAAACGCCGTTTGCTCAACCAACCAATGGCTCAGCGGTTGGATGATCGAGCGCACCACGCCCAACAACCATTCCACTAGCCACAAAAAAATCGCAATCGGCAGAATCACCATAAATCCACCGATCAAGGTGATGCTGACAAACGAACGCAAACGCTTCATGATTGGAGCCTTTTAATAACGATGGATTACTACGTGAACCAGTTTCTATCCGCACTATTGTGCACCAGCCTTCTTTTTATAGCGAACCTGCTACCCGTGACAGCGCAGGCAGCCGCACCGATTCCATTTAAAGTTCTCGCGGAGCGCACCCACAAACTGACCCTTTTTACGCAAGGCTTGCTGGTGGATGGCGATCACTTTTATGAAAGCAGTGGCCTCTACAACCAATCGCTGCTGGTGACCTACCCTATCGCTGAACCCGCAGGAACCTGGGCGAAAATCTCGGCGCCCTTTAGCAAAAAACAAGCTATCCCTGAACGCTATTTTGCTGAAGGCTTGGCACTGATGGGCGACAAACTCTACCTGCTCACCTGGCAAGAACAAACCCTGCTGATTTACGACAAAAGCACACTCAATTATCAAAAAAGTCTCAGCTACAAAGGTGAAGGCTGGGGCTTAACCAGCGATGGCAAACAACTGATCCGTAGCGATGGCAGTGACACGCTATATTTTCACAATGCAGATGATTTTGCTGTTACAAAAACGCTAAAAATAACGGATGAAGGAAAAGCGGTCACGCAGCTAAATGAATTGGAATTTGCAGGAGGATTTATTTGGGCGAATGTATGGTATCAGGATCGCATCCTGAAAATTGATCCCGCAACAGGTAAGACTCTTGGTGAATTGGATTTATCAGCCTTGAAGCAAAGTCTTCAACTCACGAATAGTGAACAAGTATTAAATGGTATCGCCTGGGATGAAAAACGTCAGGCATTTTGGATCACCGGAAAACATTGGCCAAAAATGTTTTTAGTTCAAGTTACGCAGTAAAACCAAAAAAAACCCCGCATAACGCGGGGCCTGTTTCGCACGTTTACAACACCTATTGGCAAACACTTCCCGTTACCACGGGGACGCTAGCGTTGCCCCCTGCTTTACTTCCCTGGAAACCGAACTCGACTGTTTGTCCAGGCTGGATCGTTGAATTCCAACTCAGATTTTTTGCGCTATAAGGATTAGCTCCGCTCAAGGTTGCATTCCACAAATTAGTCACTTTTGAACCATCAGCATACTGCCACTTCACATCCCAACCGTTGATAGCCTTAGCGCCAGTATTTTTTAAACGAATCGCCGCCGTAAAACCATTTTGCCATTGGCTATTTACAACATAACTGCAAACCGCGGTGGGCGCCAAAGAACTGGAAGAACTGCGCGATGAGCTGAACGCACTGGAAGGCCGGATGGAACTGGACGACACACTGGATGGTTTAGATGAACTGGATGGTCTGATCGATGAGCTTGATGATCGGATCGTCGATGAACTGGCGCTCGACACTTTGCAATTATCCGAGTAGGCATGCGACAGCGTTTTAGTTGCTGAACTCACACCACCCTTACCATCACTCACGGTCAAGGTGAATTGATAATTAATAACAGGGCGCATTGTATAGTTCAATGTTGGCCCGGAAAATTGCGAAACACCAAGCGAGTTAGGATTGTAAACTTGCCACTCGTAGGTCAATGAATCGCCATCCGGATCAAATGAGTTGGCTCCAGATAATTGTGCATTCACCAGGCCACAACGAACCTGCACCACATTACCCTCAATGACGGCTTGCGGTATCTGATTAGCAGCAGAGCTGCTACTTGATGAGCTGCTTGAACCTGTAGAACTGCTTGAAAAAATACTGGCTGGTTTTGCAGTTGCTTTGATGCCGCTCGCGCCATCAAACAGTAATTTTCCCCAATTGGTCAAATTTGCGGGGTCATAATTCACTGCCAAATCCAACGCAGAATTTTCATTGCCGCTCCAGCTCCAGCCGAAGTATCCCGCACCATATTGCTCCGCATACTGCATGACAAGTTCTTCAGGAAGATCATACACCACTGTAGGACGCGGGCTCGTATTGTAGGGGTGATAGTAAGGCGCTGGGGCAAAGCCGCCAATTACTAAAGGCGCTTTAATTTCTGAAAAGCTCGTAATGTAATTCCGCACAGACTCCGGTGTTCTGTAGGCATCAAACATATCAACGGAGTAAATAACGTTCGCATAATCTCCGCCCCTCTGAAGGTTTCTAGTAGCCAATTGCAACATGGCTTTATCGCTATCCTGGCCCCACTTATTTCCATCAATCATTATCATAAAGCCATAAGGCAAATTGGCTCTAAATTCAGACAAGTAGGTTTCCATCCGAACGATATAATCAAAATCGGAATAGATATTTCCAAGAATCTGATTACTAAGCCCGAGAATAACATGCCCTTGCGCACCGATAAGCACTTCACGCAAATCACTCCAGCCCCAGTAATACGCCATTATGCTCGGGCTTACTGAATTAACCGTCTCAGAATAACCGCTACCATCATTAGGCTCTAACACGCAGACAAGTTTATTGTCTTTACAGGTTTGAATAATCTCGCGCAACTCTGAAACAATCGGACGTGGAAAACTCCCCTGAATTGAAAATTCAATTTGTGCTGAGTTAGCTCCCTTTGCGGCAATATCTTTCAACGCTTGCACTGTTTTTTTCGGCGCAAGGGTGTGATTGATGGTCACACCGCGAAACACAAATGGATTACCATTGGAATCCAATA
The DNA here is from genome assembly GCA_903858205.1 of uncultured Cellvibrio sp. Taxonomy (GTDB): domain Bacteria; phylum Pseudomonadota; class Gammaproteobacteria; order Pseudomonadales; family Cellvibrionaceae; genus Cellvibrio. The sequence continues at coordinate 2,173 of CAIOHY010000202.1, read as the reverse complement.
ATTTACCGTCTTGAACTTTCCAAAAAGTGGGTGCCACCAGCGAGAGCGAAAAAGCGGGCGAAGCAAGAAGCCCCAGTCCCACAATGGCCATTGCCCCGACAAGCTTTGCTTTTTTTCCAACTAAAACCTTTTTCATAGCTTTTCCTTTAGTAGTAAACAATCTGCACAATGGTTTTACTATGCACATGAAAGAACAAAAATAATAATTAGTTATTGGCAGATAGCGCCTGATACGACTGGCACGCTCGCTGCAGCAGCACCTTTGCTACCCTGGAAGCCAAACTCGACTGTTTGTCCTGGCTGAATAGTTGAATTCCAACTCAGATTTTTTGCGCTATAAGGATTAGCTCCGCTCAAGGTTGCATTCCACAAATTAGTCACTTTTGAACCATCAGCATACTGCCACGTCACATCCCAACCATTGATTGCCTTAGCGCCAGTATTTTTTAAACGAATCGCCGCCGTAAAACCATTTTGCCATTGGCTGTTTACAACATAACTGCAAACCGCGGTGGGCGCCAAAGAACTGGAAGAACTGCGCGATGAGCTGGACGCACTTGAAGGCCGGATGGAACTGGACGACACACTGGATGGTTTAGATGAACTGGATGGTCTAATTGATGAACTCGTGGGTTTAATTGACGAACTGGAAGACCAACTTATAGACGAACGCGAACTCGATACGATGCAGTTACCGGTGGATGAAGGAGACAATTGTTTCGTAACTGAACTGGTGCCACCTTTGCCATCATCAACATACAACGTGAATGAATACGTCATTACTGAATTCACATTGTAATTAATATCTTTTCCGTACTGATATTCGTAACTGGAATTGGTGGCGTTGTAAATTTCCCATTTATAGGTAAGCGCATCGCCATCTGGATCGGTTGATTCAGCGCCACTGAGCTGAGCGTAAACAGAACCGCACTGCTGTTGCAAAAGGCGAATAGAAGCAACTGCAACCGGCGCGCGATTTCCAATTTGACTACTCGTCACACTGCTACTGCTGCCAGAACTCACACTGGACGAACTATTCGTACCTACATAGTGTGTAGCCAATTTCGACGTTGCTTTAACACCATTTTCACTGTGAATAAACTTGTTCCCCCAAGCAGTCAACTGCGCGGGGTTAAAATCGGTAACCATATTTAAGTCAGTAAAACTGGTGGTATACCCACTCCATGTCCACCCCAAATAACCTACACCCAATTCCTTACTAATTTGCATTATCGCATCTTCATTGACATCCGTATTGGTGTATGGCGAAGCAGCCTCATTGGTGCGATTTCTACGAACAGGACCAAACTCACCGATGATAATTGGCAATTGGCGATCGAGATAAGAATTGAGATAGTTGCGAATTACGATAGGGTCATTGTAGGCCTCGTACATATGTACGGAGAAAACTATGTTTTTCAACGGATCCTTAGTCAGCAAATACTCCGCGTTATCGCGCATCATATTTTGCCAATCTTGCCCCCAACTTGCGCCACTAATAATCAGTTGGTTTTTGATCCCGGCATTGCGCAAATAAAAAATTCCCGTTTCTGTAAATCCCAGATACAAGTCTTTCCCTAAATTTCCTGCCGGCGCACTGGTAATATCAATGGCGACATAATCCACATTTTCATTCAACACATCCGCGAGCGAAGCCCAACTTGCCCATGGATCGGAATACGAATAAAAACCAATATTATCGACATAACCATAGGTACTCACGTCAGTAAGAACACACAGCAGCTTGTAATCCTTACACAGGGCGATGTACTTGCTTACACGCTCTTTGGAACTAAACGGATGGACGGGAATACGAACTGCGTTCGCTCCTGTCGCTGCTATATCGCGTATGGCGAGCGGCAGAGAATCGTCTGCGGGTAAAATACCCAAGTTAACACCACGATATGTGAAAGGCGTACCATTAGGGTCAAGTATTTGTTTACCGTTGACCGACCAATCAGAATACGCGGACTGCGAGGCTGCGAGTGCAATAACACCAACAGTCTGCAACAAGGGGAACGATTTTTTAAACGAGAAACTCATAGCAAATTTCCTTTGTATTTAATGCCACGATCACTCGGGCACGTACATTATTTTTTTAAAAGCACACAAATACGAACCGACTTTGTAAGCTAGCCAATTTCTCTCACCTTCCGGTTTTGATTACCTGAAT
>CAIOHY010000201.1 GCA_903858205.1 uncultured Cellvibrio sp. | reverse complement strand
TCGGCGATTTGCTTGCTGATGATCAGCCGAATCAATCCGGTTGTAATCGATATTTCCAAAACCCAGGAGCATTTGGACAGAATGCCAATCACCAATCAGGTGATCACCATTGGTTTATTTGGGGTGGGATTATTTCTGGTGTTTATGGCGGGCTTAAGTCTTTATCGCGCGTGGAAGTTAGCAAGATAAATCGTACTGCTGGCCCCTTTGGCCAGCAGTCGCCACAAAAAATAAAATCAACCCGTGTTGCGCATACCCGCAGCGATACCCGCCATGGTGACCTTTAGCGCACGCTCGAGATCCGGACTAATGGTTTCACTACTGCGATAGCGCTTGAGCAACTCAGCTTGCAGATAGTTGAGCGGATCAACGTAAGGCTTACGCACTTCCAATGACTGGCGCAGGACAGGATCGTCATTCAGCAGCACAACCTGTTTCTTCATGGTATTGATCAGCCCTTCCAGCGCTTTCAAATCGCCGCGCAATTCCTGGCCAAGACCGCGATACTCAGCCGGTACCAACTGCTCTTCATAGTAGGTGCATATAGGGCCGTCGGCTTTTCCGATTACCATTTCGAGCAAGTCGAGGAAGCTGGAGAAAAATGCCCAATTGCTCACCATGTCTTCCAGCAGCGCCGGATCATGTTTCATTGCGTATTCAAACGCTTGACGAGTGCCCAACCACGCCGGCAGGTTCAGACGGACCTGGGTCCAAGCAAACACCCACGGAATAGCGCGCAGACTTTCTACCCCACCAGTCGATTTACGCTTGGCCGGACGACTGCCCAACGCGAGCAAGCTCAACTCTTGTTCAGGCGTCAAATTACGGAAGTAAGGAACAAAATCTTTGTGGCCACGAACAATCGCGCGATAGGCTTCCAGACTGGCAGTGCCCATGCGCTCGATCAGATCGCGCCACTCGGGTTTGGGCGCAGCATTGGGAGCCATAGTCGCACGCATAGTCGCCACTACGTAAGACGAGAGACTGCTAAACGCCACGCGGGGCAAACCAAACTTGTAGCGAATCATCTCACCCTGTTCGGTCACGCGGATACGGCCTTTAACAGAACCTGGCGGTTGTGATGCCATGGCTTTTTCTACCGGGCCGCCACCGCGACCAACGGTACCGCCACGGCCGTGGAACAGCACGAGAGACACATCGAACTTATCAGCCAACGCAACCAATTTCTCTTGCGCCTTGTATTGCGCCCAGGTTGCGGCCAGCTTGCCTGCGTCTTTAGCGGAGTCGGAGTAGCCGATCATCACAGTTTGTTGTTGTGCAGAATACTGTTGATACCACTCAAGATCCCACAGACGCTCCATCACAATCGGCGCGCGATCAAGGTCGTCCAGCGTTTCAAACAGCGGCACAATCGGCATGTTCCAGGTCATGCCACATTCTTTGAGCAGCAGCGCCACGGCCAGCACGTCGGATGGTTGCTGCGCCATGGAGATCACATAATGCGAGAGTATTTCACGCGGCTCCTGCGCCACTACGCGGCAGGTTGCCAACACTTCGGCGGTGTCATCGCTCATCGGCCAGCTAATCGGCAAGAGCGGACGCTTGCTAGTGAGCGATTCCAACAGGAATGCCTGACGCTGCTCCTCAGACCAATCACGGTAATCGCCCAAACCGAGATATTGCACCAGCTCATCAATCGCCTGCACATGGCGGTCGCCATCCTGACGAATGTCCAACGGCACCAAATTGATCCCGAAACAGTGAATGCGACGAATCGTATCCACCAGCGGACCATTGGCGATATGCGGCAAGCCCACCTCATGCAGCGAGCGAAAGCACAGCATCAGTGGTGATAAGAGATCTTCGCGGCTTGTGATCAAATCGACGGGCACTTCTACAGAACGACCTTGCAGGCGCGCTTCCGCCCACTCCAGGGTGGACTGGATGCGGCGACGCAAATCAAACATCACATCGCGATAAGGGGTAGTGCTGTCGGGATACTGAGCGCGCAGTTCGTCACTCGCTTCGCTCATACTCAGGTCACCGCCCAAGCTATACACATCGCGCGAATAAAGCTCTGCGGCCATCCAACGGCCAAGCAACAGCACTTCGCGGGTAATTTTATGAGTTACGTTAGGGTTGCCATCGCGGTCGCCCCCCATCCAAGAGTAAAACTTGATTGGGCGGACATCCACCGGCAGCGATTCGCCCAAATGGCGAGTACACATGCGATCCAAATGGCGAATAAAGTCTGGCACTGCCTGCCAGAGACTGTTCTCAATAACCGCAAAGCCCCACTTTGCTTCATCAACCGCAGTAGGACGGGTGGTGCGGATTTCGTCGGTAGCCCAGATCTCTTCCACCAAGCGGTGCAAGCGGCCACGCAATTTGTCCTGTTCGAAGGTCAACAGGCTGCCATTCTGACGATCAGCCAGCGTATCGACAATTTGGTCGTACTTGCGGATCAGCGTACGGCGGGTCACTTCGGTCGGGTGCGCCGTGAGCACCAGTTCAATCCGCAGTTTATTAATAATTTCGGTGAGCGCGTCTTTGCCATGAACCTCGGCAAATTCCTGAATCATGTTCTGCAAACTGTCTTCACGCTCTGCTTCAGCGCTGGAGAAATACTGCTGGTCGGCAATATTCGCCAAGTTCAGGAATTGGTTAAAGGCACGCACTATCGGCAGGATGCTCTTGTCGTCCAAGCTACTCAGCATGGCAACCAAGGGCGCTGAATCACCATTTTCGGCCCTAGTGATTGCTTTACCCAACTTGCGAATACCTTCTACCTTGGTAAACAGTTCTGCGCCTTCGTGGGCATGAATAGTCTCACCTAAGAGCTCCCCCAGCAGGCGGACATTTTCGCGCAGGGTTTCAGGCAGCTTTAACATTGGGCTTCTCCAACAAATCGAGGGATTAAAAAACGCACAAGCGAATCACCAAAAGAGGGCGGCATTCTACGCGATCAGCCGAAGCTAGGGTAGAAAATGACGTCGGGGGCATGCACTCTCACCACCAAAACCTCGTTGGTATTCACGGAATTAGGATTATTCGGGCTATTCGGTGGCCGCGCAGATTACAAAGGTGCACGTACCTATGCAAGCGCACCAAGGTGATGCATAGACATAGGGACGATAAAAAACGAAACTTTAACGACATTTATCCCGTTCACCGCCAGATTCACATCCAAGAGCCGGATTTCCAGCTCCTCACCCGAATCAGACGCTCGCAACCAAAGGCCTCGTTTTCAAAAGGAGCAAATACTGTGCCCGCCTCCCCAAACCGCGCCAAAAACAATGCGATTAGAGACAACGCCCAAAGTATCCACAGAAGCTGTGCATAACTCTGTGGATGTAGCTTTGGTAAATGCTCTCACGCCAGATAGCTCCTGTCCCATCTCCAGCTGCTCGATTCATGGACAGTAAGATTACAGGCTCGATTTCACCCCCCATGAACGGATTCACGTGAAAAGGCTCGATGAATACCGAGAAGGCCACGCGCTACAAACAGGAAGGGATTCAAGCTCAGAACAACTGACTTGCAGGCCGCACTAACCCAACAACTGCGGATTCAATTGCCATAGCGAGAAATTCAGCAGTGCCGCAAAACTCACCCAGAGTAAATACGGAACGAGTAGCACCGCCGCCAGCTTATGAATTCGCCAAAATGCAGCGAGAGTGAATGCAATAAAAAACCAGAGCAAAATGATTTCGGCAAAAGCAACGCCACCTAGTTGCCAATAAAAAAATAACCAACTCCACAAGGCATTAAGCGCAAGCTGACTCAAAAAAAATGTCAGCGCGATCGCAGCACGACTAAACCCATTAACCCGCCACACGAGCCACGCCGAAATACCCATCAACGTATAGAGCAACGTCCACACCGGACCAAATACAGACCCAGGAGGAGACCACTCAGGGCGAACCAATTCCGCATAAAAAGAAGCAGCCTGAATAGATGCCGCACTACCAACCGCTGCCGTGATAAAGCTCAAAACGAGCCAAGCGATCAGACCAAACACTTGTTGATTACGGGATAAGCTCATGAATTACCTATTAACAAAAAAGATTACACCAGTTTTAAACACCGGCGTCTTGATACGGGATATTGAAGTAAATAGATGACCCCCAGCACTGCGTCCACGCAGCGAGGTGAATTGAAATCACTGAATACTCAGCAATGCCTTAAAATTTTCACGATACCGGCGCGAGAGCGTAAGTTTTATTTGGTTGTGCAACCGCACTTCATAGTCACCCGCATCCAGCGCTTGTATTTCCTGAATCTGCTCCAGATTAACAATCGTAGCGCGATGAATGCGGGTGAAATTGGAGGGCAAGAGTTTTTCCAATTTATCCATGGTGATGCGCATGGGATAGACACTGTCTTTAATGTGCAAATTTGCGTAGTTGCCCGAGGCTTCGATCCATTCAATATCATTGGTCTGAATTAAAAATTCCCGCCCCAATTTTTTGATCAGCAAACGCTCCGGCGGCAATTCAGGCTCAACCGTTTCGCTCTCGGCACTATCCGCCAGATAACTCGCCTCACCTTGCAAACGCCGCACGATAAAACGATAGCCCGCGATCACCAGCGCGAGCGTTAAATAAGCTTGTGCGTCTTTGCGATATTCGTAAAAAAACTCCGTCGGCAAGTCGCCAAAGTGGTAGTGCGAGTCCATCAGGTAATACCAAAGGTGACGAATGCTCACCATGCCGCTCACATGCATGACCGAAAACGGCACAGTGGCAACCAGATGAGCCAACAACCATTGTTTGATATCCAAACGCGCAAGCCAGCGATCGTTTAACCATACGCTCAACGGAATTAGCAACAGCAATATCACGCAGCTGGAAATCTCCCAGCAAAAAGGTTCCCATAAGTCGAGGGTTTTACCCGCACGCTGATACTCCATTACATGACTTGTTGCCAGCACCAGCACATTGATACAAAACCAACCGATCAATAACACAACGCCAAACAGGCGCTGGTGGGATAAAAAATAGTTGAGCCGTTGTTGCTTATAGGTAGTGGTCATTAAAATCTCGTCACAGCGGGCTTCCGTTCATCACATTTTCATGTAGAACAATCACTTAGTACGCCCAATTAATTGATGTTTACCTAGCATAGCGCTTTCGCCACAGATCGGGGAACCCAATTAATGACCCAGCAACAGATCATCCCGCCTACGCAAAACGAGCATTTTCAACCTTCATTTCACCAACAGCGGTTGGTCGAATTAGATTGGCTCAGAGTATTGGTGTTCGGCTTATTGATTTTGTATCACACCGGCATGCTCTACGCCGAAGGCTGGGACTGGCATTACAAAAGCACTTATAGCAGCGAATTGCTCACGAATTTTATGCTCTGGTCAAACCAGTGGCGGATGTCGCTGTTGTTTTTAATCAGCGGCGCAGCTGTCTCTTTTTTACTCGCCACGCAACCCTGGGGACAATTTATTCGCAAACGTATTCCGCTACTTTTATTGCCACTCGTGTTTAGCATGTTGGTGATAGTGGTACCGCAAGTCTATGTAGAGGCGCACAGCAAAGGCCTGATCAACAGCCCCAATTATTGGCATTTTTGGTACATTTATTTGGATCAAACCAGCGCAGAATTTGCCCCACATAAAACCTTGGGCAAAATGCATCTCACCTGGAATCATCTTTGGTTTTTGCCCTACATACTCGCCTACACGATAATTCTCTGGGCAGCCTATCCACTGATTAATTCACCCACTTGCGCGCCAGTGTGGCGATGGCTCAGCAACTTAATATCAATTCGCACGGTGATTCTTGTACCCATAGTGCTGCTTTACGGCATCGGCTGGTGGCTCTACGACGAGCACCCGACAACCCATAATTTTGTACAGGATTGGTACAACCACTCGCGTTCATTTTTATGTTTTGTACTGGGATTTGCGCTAGTGCGGATGCCGCAAGTGTGGGATAAATTTACATCGCTGCGCTGGTATTTATTGCCTGCTGCACTCATCACCTACGCCTATGCATAATTTGCGTTTAATGGCGGCTCTCTGGGTGATAGCACCATCGCCGATGAAATCAACGGTTTAATCTGGTCGACCAATGGCTGGCTGTGGATATTGGCGATTATCGCCTGGGCACAATATGGGTTCAGATTTAGCAATCCAATACTGAAATATTTAAACAGCGGAGTTTATTGTTTTTATATTTTGCATCAGACACTGATCATTGCTATCGCTTACTTTGTAGTCCCCCAAACACTGGGGGCTTTTGTTGAGCCATTAATTATTATCAGCGCCGTGGCGATTAGTTGCGTGGTGTTATTTGAAATAATAAAACGACTACCTGTGGTGCCGATTTTATTTGGGATAAGCGCTCAGCGCCATGCAGGTAGCAGCGAACATGGCGCATGAGGGTGAACTCCGTAAGTTGCCAAAATAATCAAGGCTTGTACAAAATTTCAATGACTTTTTCAGCAACTCGACCGTTCATCTTCAGTTGATTGATGTTTACATTGGAAAGGAATATGTAACTGATATTGTCACCGGGAATTCGCACAATATCGGAATGGAAGCCATACACACGCCCCGGATGTCCAACAGTTGGTTGCCCTGCCAAATCTTCAATGCCTAAACCCAATCCATAACCGACGAAGGGCACAAAACCATTCTTAAATATATGGGGTGAAATCATTTCTTTGTAGGATTTCTCGCTAAGCACTTTACCTGTATGCAAAGCTTCGTTCCAAATAAACAAATCCTCAGCCGTTGAATAGAGCGCGGCTGCCCCGTTATAGGTTGCCATATTTGAATCCTTCTCTTTATAGTGCTTACCTTCTGACACTCCATAACCTATGGCACTGTTTTTATATTGAGTGTTATTGCCGCTCAAACCTGAATTCTTCATTCCCAAGGGGTCAAATATTTCACTTTTCATATAGGTTGCAAGCGGAACCCCTGTCACTTTCTCAACAATAAGCCCCAATACAAAATACCCGTTGCTGCAATAATGCCATTTTTCACCCGGCTCAAAATAAGGTTTATTTTTTTGTATATAGGCAAGGTGCACAGAGGAAGGAACTTCAGTTTCAATGGGGAAAGGAAAATCTTCTTCTTTCTCTTGCTCCCACATTCCCGATGTGTGATCAAGTAAATTTCTTATCGATATCTTTTTTGCGTTAGGTAATTCAGGAAAATACATTTCCAATTTGTCATCTAACCTTAACTTACGCTGCTCGACCAGCAGCAGAATCGAAACTGCCGTAAATTGCTTGGTAATAGAGGCCGCTTTAAAAATTGTGCTTGTGTCATTGGGTCTTTTGTTTTCCACATCAGCAAACCCTACACCGCCTTTCGCAATGACTAGCCCATCTTTCGATATTAAATACGAAAATCCCGGTGAATCCTTATCTGCAAGACTTTCTAAATATTGCTCTACTTCAGCCGCATGGTATTTTTGTTTTGTTTCATTACTCGCTATTAGCTCTTTTTTCGGCGATGTGCACGACACAATTAAGAAACCAATTGCAATCAAGATAAATACCGAAATACTCCCACTTTTATTCATTTTCAATCCTATGTCCTATGTTTTGTTTGAATGGCTAGCATAGCGTTCAACCAAAAGGGGACTATCTGTTGCGGCGTATATTTTGCGTATATCTTTTGCCTATCGCGTTACCACCGCACACCCAAAAAAATATCAACACATTCGTCGCAAAAAAACTATCCACACAAACCCACCGCAGCCGCTACACCTGAGCAATAGGCGCCTTCGATGCGCGCATCGGTAAGCCAATCGCCTGCCAATGCTAAACCTTGTTCAGGCAATACAGCAGCAGCGGGAGCATCATGCTCCGTAGCGCGCGCAAAACGCCAGCGATGCACGTAACGCACATGGACAGGCGGCAGTTGCTGGCAGGGCAACCAATGTGCGAGCACGCGCATAAATTCTTCGAGCAGCATTGTTTGCACAAATTCCGGCGCGGCTTCCAAGTGCGCGCGCGACCATTCAGCCGTGGCGTGCAGCACATAACATTCGCCTGTGTCGCGTTCGGGTTTGCGATTATTGTGAGCAATCCAACTCAGAAATCCGTCATTCACAAAGGCGGCGGCAAACGGCAAATTTAACGGGCGTTCCACATCCAACAATAATGCCCAGCAGGGTTCCATAATCGCGCTGGCCGCGAGTGCGTGGGCTGCACTGCCAGCGGGAAGTAATGCCTGACTTTGTGGCGCTGGCAACGCGAGAATGAGATTAGGTGCACGCCATTGCGACTGATTTGTTTCAATTGCCCAACCAGATTCGCTCTGCTGCACTTGCGTCACCTGCGTGTGATAAAAAACGTCAAGCCCCGCCGCCCTATTTTCCAACGGCGATTTCATTTGCGGCACGCCGACATAGCGCTCGCGCGAGCGGCTTACACTCAACTGCTCGCCGTCCCACACCGCGATAGGTTCGCGCCAGGGTGCGACCAAACCAGCGTCCAACCACTGTTGAACCTGCGCGCGAAATTCAGTTGAACGCGCGGTAAAATATTGCGCGCCGTGATCCCAACAGCCATCTTCTTTTGCGCGCGTTGCCATGCGTCCGCCGGGGCCACCAGATTTTTCCAGCACACATACACGCTTGCCCATCGCACTGGCTTGTGCAGCCGCTGCCAGACCGGCCATGCCTGCACCGACAACAACCAGATCACATTCATTTATTGATTTCAAAAAAACACTCTCCACGAATAGCAACTGCATCTGTCAGTTGTGCAAAACATTCATTCAAACCATTGGCGGTAGCCAAACCCAGTATCACACCCAGCACCGCGCCCCGGTGGCAATTATCACCACCGAGATTGGCATTGGTGATTAATGCTTGCTGCGGGTCAGCGCAATACTTCCACGCGAGATATAAGATGCTTGGCCAGGAATCTTCGATGTAACAAGCGCGTGAAAACTTTCCGCCGACAACCTGATTATCATCATGATATTTTTGCGCGAGCTGCTGAACATCAATACCCGCCGATTGTTTTGTTGTTGCAGCAATCAACGCGCGCGCTTCATCTTGTTCGCGAAATAACAGCGCATCGATTAGCGCGACGTAGGCATCGCAAACTTTTCCCAAATGCTCGTCGGGATGCGTAAGAAATACGTGCGTGCGACATAGATCTTGTACGCGGCTTAATGAGCGGTCATGCAATAGTTCCGCTATAGCAACGGGCGCAACAGTCACCAACCCGCCGATGGACGCTGTATCGTGAGTCGCGGCGCCGCATTTCTCCGGCGAACGACCTTTAGCGAGATTGGCAAAAAATCCACGGTGATAAGATTCGGCGTAAGTATCCGGGTGCTGCGGTATTTCAGCGGTCATAAAGGCGATGTAATCGCGCAAAAAAATAGCGGGATGATAACGCCCGTGATTATGCTGAATTCCGCGCATCACCATCCGCATGCAATGCAGGTTAAGCGTATTCTCGCCCGCCGTCATACCGCGATGATAATGCTGATTGGGAACACCCCAATACTGGCGTTTGCCTTTTAAAATAATATCGCCCACCACTTGCGGTGCATTGCTCGCTTGCTGCGCACCGCGACCACCCGCATTGGTGGAATGCAAATTCATAATGGAGGAAGGGTGAAACGCCGGAGCCGCTTCGAATTTTTTGATCCCACCAGGAAATGCGTTGTAAATATCGAAGGGGTTGTAAAACCAATGCACGGGCATTGCGAGTGAATCAGCAATAAAACTAAGTTGGATCGCAGCGCTCACGCGGGCGCTGAAGAGTTGGTGACTCATCTAAAAACCCCTACAAACAACAATGCGGGCACCGCACCTAATGTCAGCACTAAACGCAACTGCCAAAACCACTGGGCGATGAGTCGCGCGCGCCACAAGAAAATCAAATCCAACAACAATTGCAGCACCAGCAGTACGGCAAATCCAATCAGTGCAGTGTGCTGATCCAGTGTTAGTAAAAACCAAGCGAGCAAACAGGGCATCAGGCTCCAGCCGAATAAAAAACCGCGCGAGGTTAAACCAAATAATCCTTGCGGCGCATTCAAGGCAATACCCCACCAAATAGCGCCCACAAAAGTGAGTATTAGCGCGGCATAATTCGCCAAATGTGCGAACGCCGAGACAACCCAATCACCTGTCGCCCACAACTCTCCGAACGCCAGCCCCAAGAAGGGCAAAAGCCCCAATAGGCCACCGATAACAGCGACAGGGTTTGCACTCAGTTGCGGTTCTTTTGTATTCACTGTCTCACCTGGTATGCGAATTAGATCAATGCTTTATTCGCTGGGAGGCGGGATTGGGATCAGGTCGAGGGTAAAACTGGATGAAAAAGCTACCGGATTACGTCTCTGGCCGCTTTTAGAATGAAATATCACATCAGGTAGAAGGTTGGGCAGCAATGCCAAACATTTTGATTCGATAGCAACTCCGGGCGCAATAACCCAACCGATATGCTCATCGTGAATGAATAATTTTCAACTCGTCACTGGCAAGCTCAAGACCTTCACGCGCGGCTTGCTCCAATAACACGAGGCCACGGCTTTTATCTTGCTTCACATCACCGATGCCATAATACAAATTAAAACCATAGGTAAACTTGGAATACAAATGCCCCTGCACGATAGCGCGCTCGAAGTAGTCGCTTGCGCTTTTCGAGCTCTGATCGGCCGAATTACCGTAGAGATAAATAACCCCCAAACGATAAGATGCCTCTGCAACCCCACCTTGTGATGCACTCTCTAATAAATTAATACTCCGCACTTCAAACTCATCGTCAGTTTCGCCAGTGCTTTCCAAACTAAAACTGGAATACAAAAATTGCGCATAGGGATCATTCTGTTCAAGATAAGGCAACAGCAATTCATACAAGGCCTCAACCTCACCATCTTCCAACAGCGCTTCGGCTTTTTGCTTTATTTCGTTTTGCATGGCAATTCACTCGTAAATATTGTGTAGGTTTGTAGCCCGTATGGAGCCTAGCGAAATACGGGATATTTAGATGGTTTAATTCTGTAT
>CAIOHY010000200.1 GCA_903858205.1 uncultured Cellvibrio sp. | reverse complement strand
TTCAGAAGTAAAAAAAGCTGATAAAGACGCCGATCATCCAGGCAGCAGTGAGTTTTTATAATCAGATGGCGACTTTTGAAAGCGCAGGCGTAAAGGTGTGAAGCAACAGCTCAATTTATTTTTCCTCGCGCTGGGATTTTTTAGCCGCATACCCATGCCCGCATGGATTGAATACTCGCCGGAAAATCTCAACCGCGCGAGCCGCTACTTCACGCTCGTCGGTTGGTTGTTGGGCGGATTAGTCGCGCTGGTATTTCTTGCTGCCGATTATCTCTTTTCCAGTTCCATCAGCCTTTGGCTAGCAATGGTTTTTAGTTTGCTACTCACTGGCGCGTTTCACGAAGACGGCCTTGCCGATACCGCTGATGGTTTTGGCGGTGCCTTTGTGCGCGAGAAAAAAATCAGCATTATGAAAGACAGCCGCATTGGCACTTACGGTGCCGCTGCACTGGTGATGGCATTATTGGGAAAATATCTACTGCTGATTGAAAACATCCAAATCGCACTCAGTATATTTATCGCCTATGCTTTGTCGCGCGCAGTCGCGGCAAGCCTTGTATTTGATATGCGTTATGTTGCCGATGACGATGGCAGCAAAAGCAAACCGCTAGCAAATAATCAATCCAAAACCGATTTGGTTATTTTATTGGCCACCTGCTTACCGATATTTTTTCTAATGCATTGGCAAAAAGCGGTCTTAATAATCGCCACACTGATTTTGATTCGCTACGCCGCAAAATGCTATTTTCAAAAACAGATTGGCGGTTACACCGGTGATTGTTTGGGCGCCGCACAGCAGGTGAGTGAATTGGTAATTTATGTGGCGTTGCTAATTCATTTTGGCCAACTGAACATTACTTGGTAATGTGATACTGCTTCTCACCTGTTTCTTCTTCATAATTCTGTCCATCCCGTTTTGCTTTTTTCTCTATGTAGACTTCTGGCTGCTTAAGCGGCTCAAGATCCATTGTTTTATGGGTAACACCTTCAAAAATCGTAGCCCACAGCTCTTTATTGGGTCGCTTTCTGCGTAAATGCCCAATAAACTTTACGGCCACGTACATAACCAAAAAGAACCCAACGACTAATCCACATTGAATATAAACATCGTACATAACATTTTCCCTCACCCTTGGTTTAACGGTTATGGTGATGCCCATTTGTTATTCAAGCTACAACAATCAAAAAGACTGAATCTATTATGATTACCTTAGTGTTAGGCGGCGCCCGCTCAGGCAAATCGCGAATTGCACAGGAACTGGCAATCGCCAGCTTATTGCCCGTGACCTATATCGCCACGGCAACGGCGCTGGATGAAGAGATGGCAGCACGGATTGAACATCACCAGCACAATCGCCCGAGTGAATGGCGCTTGCGTGAATGCCCGTTGAATTTGGCCGCCGCATTGCAAGAAGAAACCCAGCAGCCGCAAACAATATTGGTAGATTGTTTAACACTGTGGCTTAACAACCAATTGTTTGAATATCCCGAGCAGGATTTTTCTGCATTGTTTGATGCGCTCGTGAATAGCTTAAGTGCAAACAATGCCAACATCATTTTGGTTGCTAATGAAGTGGGATTGGGAATAATCCCGCTGGGTGAAGTCAGCCGCAAATTTGTCGATGAAGCAGGCCGATTAAATCAGCAACTCGCAAAAATCGCGGACAAAGTATTATTTGTCGCCGCCGGTTTACCCTTAAAATTAAAAGACAACACCAAATGACTTCAACAATTATCACCTTGGTAAGGCACGGAAAAGTCGCAGGCCCCGCCGCGCTTTACGGGCGTACCGATATCGCACTCAGCCCTGCGGGCCATAGCGATTTAACGCGCACACTAAATAATCTGCATTCACAAAATCCCGTTGACCACATTATCAGTTCCCCAAGAATTCGCTGCTCGCTAGTCGCACAAGAATTTTCCGCGCAACATAAAATTCCGTTGCGCACTGAAGACAACCTACAAGAAATGGATTTCGGTATTTGGGATGGAATCCCGTTTGATGAGCTGGGCGATGAATGGAAAAATATCGAAGCCTTCTGGGAATCACCTCATTCCATGCAACCACCAGAAGGTGAATCCCTAACCGATTTCGCAACGCGGGTTATCAGCAGTTGGGAATCACTTATCAGCAATGCCGAACCGGGGCATCACACCATTATTTGTCACGGCGGCGTTATCCGTATTCTTATCGCCCACATACTGCAACTGGATTGGCGCAATGCCGCGCTGTTCAAGCAATTGCAGATTGATTACGCGAGTTGTACGCGGGTTGAGATTGGGGGTTATGATGGGGCGGTGCCGGTTGTTAGGTGGATTGGCGTTAACCTTACGTCGATATAAAACTGGCATTTAGAAGATATAATCGTCAGCATTAACCTTCTGCGCGTCGAGCGCTCCAGATGTAATGGAATTTTTGTGACTCTTTCAACCGAAAACGAATACCAACCCCTACCCAATCACAACCAAAGCCTCGCCGCGCGTACCCTGCACGAGTGGAAACAACTGGCGGTGCTCGGCGCGCCGATTTTGGTTGCGCAGTTGGCGCAGATGGCGAATGGGGTTATCGATACCGTCATGGCAGGCCATGCAAGCGCTGAAGATTTGGCGGGTGTGGCGATAGGTGCGAGCTTGTGGGTGCCGGTGCTTTTATTTTTTGCGGGCGTGTTGAGCGCGTTGCAGCCAACTATCTCCGGGCACCGTGGTGCGGGGGAATTGCACAAGATTATGCCTACTACCTGGCAGGGAATTTATATTGCGCTAGTGGCCATGGTAGTGATGGTTCTATTGCTGGTGAATACTCAACCGGTGCTCCAAATTTTACAACTTGATGCAGTGACCGCAGCGATTGCTGATGGTTACCTGGATGCATTTGCGTGGGGTATCCCGGCGCTGCTTTTGTTGACGGCGTTGCGCGGTTTGACCGATGGCTTGGGGCATACGCGCGTTATCATGGTGTTTTCGTTAATCAGTACACTCTTAAACCTGCCGCTTAATTACATTTTTATTTACGGATTTGATTTTGTTATTTTTCAATTACCGGCGATGGGTGGAATCGGTTGTGGTTGGGCGACAAGTATTTCAAACTGGATTGCCACGCTCGCACTGCTTGTTTATTTAAGTCGCAGCGCCACTTTCAAAAATTTTCATTTGATTGGCAATTGGGTCGCACCTGCACGTGAAGAAATTGCGCGATTGCTTAAATTAGGATTACCAATTGGTTTTACCATGTTTATTGAAGTAAGCATGTTCTGCATGATCGCGCTATTTCTCGCACCATTGGGATCAACAACCGTTGCTGGCCATCAAATCGTACTCAATGTGGCATCGGTAATGTTTATGCTGCCGCTAAGTTTGGGCATGGCTTTAACACTGCGCATCAGCTTTTTAGTCGGCGCCAGTGACCATGACGAAGCGCGCTTGCTTGCTCGCAGTTCATTACTGCTGGCGGTGGGCATTAGCTGCATTAACGCACCACTTTTATTTTTTGGGCGCGAATGGCTCGCGAGCCTATATACGTCGGATGTTAATGTTCAACAGGTCGCAACGACCTTATTTATGCTTGCAGCTCTGTTTCAAATTGTCGATGTTATTCAGGTAACCATGATCAATGTACAGCGCGGTTACAAGGATACTAAAACACCGATGTTTATTATGCTGCTGTCATTCTGGGGCATTTGTTTACCGCTCGGTTATGTGCTGACTTTCAAAGACTGGCTAACCGCACCCTTAGGTGCACCCGGTTTTTGGATGGCATTAATTGCCGGATTGACCTGCGCAGCGCTGTTACTAACAGTGCGCATGTTTCGATTTCAGCCCGCAGGTTTTGCTGCGCGCTGAAGCTGCATCAATTACACCTGTGTTGCTCGCGCAGACAATTAACACTTGGGCGAATGTCATTGATTTTAATACCCGGAGTTACTATGAAAAACCTACGGAATTTAGTTCCCGTTATTTGTGGCATGAGCCTGGTGGCCTGCGCTCAAATTGCCGAACCCAAAAAAGTGGACACAAAAAGCTCACCGCAAAAAATTCAAAATGTACAAAAAACGACTAACGTTAACTCCACAACCGATACCAACGCGGCGCCAATTCCAGCGGCGGGCCCCATGCTGACGCAAAAAGATTTTGCGGCTTGTTTGGTTACATTTTCTGCAAAAGCGAAAGCGGCAGGCATTTCACAAACTACGATCAACAACAGCCTTGCCAAAGCCACACTAAATACCAACGTGTTGCAACTGGATCGCAAACAACCGGAATTTACCACCAGCTTTGCTGATTATTTTAATCGTCGTGTGACCGAACAGCGCGTTACTCAAGGCCGTGCATTGCTCGCTAAACATAAAGATTTATTCACGCGCGTTGAACAAGAATACGGTGTGCCCGCGGCCTACCTGGTTTCATTTTGGGGATTGGAAACCAATTTCGGCAGCTACTTCGGTAATATTCCGGTTGTCGATTCACTCGCCACACTCGCCTGCGATACACGCCGCAGCACTTTTTTTACTATCGAATTAATCAACGCACTGCGCATTCTGGATGAGGGCGCGATTGCGCCGAATAAAATGAAAGGCTCTTGGGCCGGCGCCATGGGGCATGTGCAATTTATGCCATCGTCCTTTTTGAAAAATGCCGTGGATTTTGATGGCGATCACAAACGCGATTTATGGAACAGCACACCGGATGCCATGGCATCGGCCGCGAATTTTTTGAAAAACCTTGGCTGGCAAACTGAAGGCCGCTGGGGGCGCGAAGTTAAATTACCGAAAAATTTTCCCTTCCTTGAAGCAGGTTTAAAAAATAATAAATCGATTGCTGAATGGAGCAAGCTCGGCGTTACGCGCGCCGACAACACACCCCTGCCGCAAGCCGATATGAATGCTTCACTGCTAGTGCCGTCCGGTCACCAAGGCCCAGCATTTTTGGTGTATGACAATTTCAATGTGATTATGCGCTGGAACCGCTCTGAATTTTATGCGATTGCCGTTGGTCAACTTGCCGATCAAATTGCGGGCGGTGGAAAATTATTACAACCGCCACCGGCAGATGCTCCACGTTTGCACCGCGACCAAGTTATCGCACTGCAACAACAACTCAACAACAAGGGTTTTAACCTCGGCACCCCCGACGGCATCCTCGGCCCAGCAACGCGCCGCGCCATCGGCGAATTTCAACACCAGCAAGGCATGATCGCCGATGGTTTCCCCGGCACCCAAGTGCTTGGCTTGCTTGGAATAAAAGTGGTGAAGCACTAAATAAAACGGCCGACAATTTGTCGGCCGTTTTTCTATTCAAGTCGCGGCGTTTTTACCAACCACACGCCTGCCCCTGATTTTCTTTTTCCAACCACTGCATCAGCGGTGCGAAATAATCGATGATGGCAGATCCATCCATTTGGCGGGTGCCTATGGCCTCCTCCAATACATCTTGCCAAGGTTTGCTAGCGCCGGCAGCGAGCATAGTTTGTAATTTGGCACCGGCTTCTTTGCTGTTGTAGATCGAACATTCATGCAAAGGGCCTTTAAAACCAGCGGCATCGCACAGGGCTTTGTGGAATTGAAACTGCAAAATATGCGCGATGAAATAGCGAGTATAGGGAACATTCGCCGCTATATGGTATTTTGCGCCCGCATCAAAATCTTGCTCGGTGCGTTCAGCCGGCGCACTGATGCCTTGATATTTTGTGCGCAGCTCCCACCAAGCTTTGTTGTAATCTTCCGGTTTAATTTCACCGGAAAATACTTTCCAGCGCCATTGGTCAATTAATTTTCCGAAAGGTAAAAATGCAATTTTTCCGAGCGCTAATTTCATTTGTTGGTTGATAACGGTTTTCTCACTGCTTTCCGTACTCTCAATTAAGCCGATTGCATTTAAATAGCCCGGCGTAATGGATAGTACAATCGTATCGCCAATGGCTTCATGAAAGCCGTCATTAGCACCGTTTTGAAATAACATAGGTTTATCGTTATACGCGAGGTCATAATAAATATGGCCTAACTCATGGTGAATAGTTTCAAACTCCTCGTCTGTGGGTTCAACACATTGTTTAATCCGCACATCTTCTTTCGCATCCATCGTCCAGGCACTTGCATGGCATACCACTTCGCGATCACGGGGTTTGGTGAGCATCGAGTTTTTCCAAAAACTTTCCGGCAGCGCGCGCAAACCTAGTGAGGTAAAAAAGTTTTCTGCAATTTTGGTAATCGCGATAGCGTCTTTATTTTGTTTTACCAATGCAGCGGTGATATCAAGATCACCCACACCGGGATAAGGTTCTACCAAATCGTAAATACTGTCCCACTGTTGGCTCCACATATTCCCGAGTAGATGAGCAGGAATAGGTTTATCCAGTGGCACTTTATCGGCGCCGTATTGCTTGGCAAGATCACTGCGCACTTTACAATGCAAGGCTTTGTACAAAGGTTCGACTTGTTGCCACAAACGCTCTACATCAGCTTCAAATTCCTGCGCGGGCATATCGTAGCCAGACTTCCATGACGCACCCAAATCACTAAATCCATAGGCACGCGCGCCGCTATTGGCGATCTCCACATAGCGCTGATAATCGCTGCGATACGCGCGTGCAATACTGTGCCAGCCTGTCCAGGCATCCACCAGTTCGTTGTAATCGCGGCTTTTCGCGAGCACATCCGATAACTGATTTAAATCGCGGCAATTTTCAGTTCCGTTTTCAGGTTTACAATATTTTCCTGCGCCGTAGACACCCTCCATATTCGTACCAATGCGTGCAAGTTCCGCGCGCGCTTCAGGAGTATCGGGCGGCAATAAAGTTTTGCCCTGGGTCATATTGATGTAGGCTTTATTGGTTTCTGCTGACATAGGCGCATATTTATAGTGACGCGCTTCAGACAACAATTCCTTTTCCATTGCCATCCATTTTTCATTCGCTTTGGTGGCTAGCATCGCTGTGTCATCATTGAGATAAGTGACGTAAACCCACTGTGCGGCGTTGTACTCGTAATAATTATCGAGATAGGTTTTATTAGCACTAGCGAGAAATTCATCGGCCGATTTAACCGGCACAACGGAATTAGGTGCATCACTCGACGGTGCCTCGCTGCACGAACTCAAACAACAGATCGCTACAATGGAAAGCAAAAGTCTGCGCAGATGGATCTTGTGATTCATAAAATTTTTCATCGTTAATTAATCCCGCCCATTCCGCGTTTTAACAGCGGTGAAATGACCAATAAAAATAATCCAAACCCGACACCAACGAGAGCAAGATATTCAAACAAACTCGTGTAGGTAGCGAGCTGGGCTCACCCTCTTCTCTTCAAGCTCTGCTTTTCCGTTTCCGCAAGGCACCCGCAAATCGCGCTATCTATTCATCAGTTCGATCGACAACATAATCCAATAACAATTGATAAATAATGTCTCCTGCATCAATACCGCTGGGCAAATGCGGAGCTATATAGGATTTGATATCGTTAATCGAATTTTTACCATTAATAAATTGTGTCACATTAATTAATTCTGCCGGAAATAAGCCGGGCTTAGTCAAACGCGGTATGGGCAAATGTGGCAACACCATCCATGCGGGCAAAACATGTTGATCAATAACACGATCGTATGCTCCCGCGTCATCCAAATGGGATCGGGATAGCGAAGATTTGGCGAGCGCTCCCCACACGCGCTCAACACGACCGGAGTTAGTGAGTGGGGAGAAATTATAGGGGACCTGAAAGAACTGCTCATTAACAATGGAAAACTGCGCGAGCTGTAAAAAATCTTTTAACTCGGTGCTTGTATATTTACAGCGCTCGCTGAAATCGTTGCCGTATAAAAATGGGCCATAGTTCAACCAATGCCCGCCGGGGATCAATAATTTTTCTACCACTGCAATTAAATCCTTACAATCGCGGTGCATCACATCAATAAACCAAGGTGTCACTATCAAATCAAAGGATTGCGCAGCAAACGGCATTATCCATGCATCCGCGAGCATTGGAAACCAAGTATCGCGCAAATGCGGTTCGCCCTCTGAGCAAGTGAGTGGCCATTGAAAGAAGGCAGGACCATCGCCGCTATGCTCCTGATTTTTTTCGTAGGCATATAAGGTCTCACCATTGCGAATCAAACGAGCCCCAACGGAAACCAGCAAAGGATTAAAATCCAGCGCCACGGTCATTTCCGGTTTGAGCACACAGTGGAGATCCCAGCTCAGACGTCCAGCTCCCGCGCCAATAAAAAGTACCCGCGAGGGCCGCTCACTGACGGACAAAATAGGATTTAATACCTGCAGAACATTCTCTAAAGCGACACGATTTTCGTCAAACCTTCTATCTTCTCTCTGCCAAGCAGCACTACTATCCCAACCCCAGTCGCGCAACATAAGATGATAGTAAATAAGGAACGAATTCATTGAATACTGATCGTATGCAACATTTTTAACTGGCCGAAAACCTGAAGATTGCAACAACTCCACCATCGCTTCCTGCGTAAGCCAATGTAAGTGCAAGGTGTTTTTTAGCCGCTCAACCGTCAGCGCAGATACGTCAGGACTGGCCAATTCGACATTGAGCGCCGCAGCAGCTTGCTGACCTTCGTCAATCAAGGCTGCAAATAAATGATTCCATAAATCCTGCTGCCGCCTTCCCGATGGAAATAAACAGGGAATATTACCCAACCAGAAAAAATCGCAACTGCAATTTTGACAGGTAAGCGACGGTGAATGTTTAATGCTGCCGGACATACCGCAGGCAGGACAAACAATGAGATCCCAAAGCTGCTTAGACATAGAAAACCTAATTAATTTTTATTAGCCTAACATCAGTAAAAACCACCCAAATAATTGCGCAACCTAGGTGGGTGTTGCAGAATATGTCCGATGACTTATTAATTAATCCCGCCCATTCCGCGTTTTAACAGCGGTGAAATGACCAATAAAAATAATCCAAACCCGACACCAACGAGAGCAAGATATTCAAACAAACT
>CAIOHY010000199.1 GCA_903858205.1 uncultured Cellvibrio sp. | reverse complement strand
TGGTGATAAGTTACAATTTTCATTTGGCGGATTATTGTTGGATGCTGAGGTGGCCAGCTTCCGTAGTTTGGATTGGCGCAGCATGCGCCCGAATTTCTTTTTTATTTTTGAGCCAGGTTCACTGGATGCCTACTCGCCCACATTTATCACCAGTATCTATTTGCCCGCGCAGCAAAAATCGTTCATTAATCAACTCTTGCTTGATCATCCCACTATTCTGGTGATGGAGCTTGACCGAATTATCGAACAGATTCGCAGCATTGTTAATCAAGTCAGTGATGGCGTGTTGTTAGTGCTCTGGTTGACATTAATTGGCGGTTGTCTGGTGCTTTTAGCTGCGGTGATGGGCAGTATTGCTGCGCGCAAGCAACAGGCTGGTTTGTTGCGTGCATTGGGCAGCTCACGTCAATTAATTGTGGGAAGTATTTGTGCGGAGTTTGCCATACTTGGATTTTTGGCCGGCTTGATCGCGATTGTGGGAACTGAAATACTCCTAATTAGTTTGCAAAAGTTTGTGTTGGAAACAGCGATACAGCCACACTATATTTTTTGGTTAATATCCCCTCTTAGCGGCGCTGCATTCGTTTCTGCGCTAGGCTACATCTGTTGCCGTCACGTTGTGACAACGCCTCCTGCCGTTGTACTGCGTGAGGCCGCTTGATCTCCATTCATCTTTTTTCACAGAGGCAGTTTATCTGCCTCTTCGCTTTTAAAAATACGACTACGTAATAGAAGCTCACTATGACATCTGCACCTAAACCAGTGCCGCAAAGCCGCGTTTTGGATAAAGGCCTGTGGGGCATGAGCCGCCCCATGTTTCTTGATCAGGCGGTGACTTACACCATTCCCTTAGTTGATATGTATTTCCTCAGCCGCATATCGGATAGCGCAGCGGCGGCGGTGGGCGCTATTACGCCTTTGGTTTTCGTCGCTAATGCTTTTTTGATTGTGAGTGCATTTGCGGGCGCCAGTATTGCTAGCCAGCGAATTGGTGCAAATGATTATGGGCGCGGTAATGCGACTATCGCCGCCTACAGTATTTTTGTTGTCGTCCTTTCGCTTATTGCAGCTCTGACAGTAAATCATGGTGGCCCTTGGGTGGCTTCAGCGATGTCATTGAGTGCGGATGTTGAACAGCACGCGCGCACCTATTTATCGCTTATCGGTTGGATGGTGGCGCTCTGGGGCTGCCGCGTTATCTACCAAACTATTTTGAATATTTATGGCGAGCCCCAGTGGAACACTTACAGCAATATTATTTTATTTGCTGTGAATCTGTTGGGTAATGCGATCGCGGTTTATGGCTTTATGGGAATACCGCCAACCGGAGTAGTGGGTGTTGCCGTTGCCAGTATTGTTGCTGCGGGTGCGAGCTTGTTGTTTGTGATGTTGGTGGTTCACTTTAAATTGCGTATCCATATTCCCCTGCGTGAAGGATGGAAAAGTTTTTCAGTATTGATCGCGCCAGTATTGATGATCGCTGCACCTTCTATTCTTGAACCTATGTCATTTCAAGCGTACATGATTGCGTTAAATTGGATTGCGGCGGAAGTCGGTGATCTCGCACTTAAAGTAAAAGTCTACGCCTACAATACTTTTTTATTTTGTTTGATGATTTCCATCGCCATAGGTATGGCGACAGAAGCCATTATCGCCCAGCGTGTTGGTCGCAAAGAATTTGATTTGGTTGATAAGCAGCTTAAGCAGAGTTTGAAAATATCCTTAATCGGAACCAGTGCCTTAGCTCTGTGTTGGTTGTTGTTCAATCAACCTATTTTGAAATTGTTTAGCAGTGATCCGGAAGTCATAGCAATCGGTTTATGGGCATTTGTGTTGAGTTTTTTAGCTGAACCCTGGCGCACCGTTAATATCACCATCGGTAGCGCACTGCGCTGCGCGGGCGATGCGACATTCACATCGGTATCCAGTATTGGTGTGATCTGGTTAATTTCAGTTCCGCTTGCGTATGTGTTGGCAATACCTTTTGGTTTGGGATTGTACGGACTATTAATTGCGGCAGTTATCGATGAGTTTATCCGCGCGTTGATTAAAGGTTGGCGCTGGAAGCAGGGGCGGTGGATGTATACGGGTGTGGCGGCGAGGGAGCGTAATACCCCATGATTGAGAAAATCTTTCGATATCCTCTTGAGGGTTTCGACCCAATTCGCATGCTTTCGGGCTATGTTTTTTTAGTAACGGCGTAACCATCCTTACCATAGGATACGGTTGACATGATCTTTCTCCTTGATCAATTGACGGATACAAGTTTGTCGCGCTACTCCTGCCGGGGCGCTACGTTTTGGAATCAGCGGTTAGGTTGAAGCAGCGCGAACTTCCTGAAAGTGTTGAGATAGCGTGTTCCTTATAATGCTCACAACGCGATAAAAGTCAGGAACAGCCAGCGCTGCGCTAGCGATAATCATGGGCAAAAAATTGAGGATATAGCGAGAACTGGCTTCCCAAATGGCAAGAAAAATAAAAATTCCTGTTATGGATAATCTAATCCCCAGATTATTAATGGCGCTTTTCTTTTGGGCTACTGCATCATAAAGAGCGCCGAAAATGAGCAACAAAAAAATTGATAGATGATATCCCTGAGCCAAGTTTTTGAATGTCTCATAATGTTTTCCGCCGTCTATTGCAATCTGATGTAATGAGTTCGGGCGCAGGGGGCTATCATCAATCATTTCATTCACGCCATAGATTCCACTGCCAAAATTCAATTGCTGTTTGTTGTGTAAAAACTCAAGGTAGCCGCTCACCCCGTATTCATTTAACCGCTGACGAATCCGCTCTATATTGGCCTGCATACGTGACTCGATCGTGGGGAACGAATAGGTGTATGTGTAATCGTCGCCATTGTATGTTCCATTTCCGCTAAGCCCCATCATAACCCAATGTGTGTAGGGAACTTGTTTTTGTTCCGATAAGTTTTTATCGAGTACATGGTTCGATCTGTAGTGATTGAAGCCGAATAGGCATGTGTAGAAAAGTCCAGCAACCACTATGCTGGTAATCCAGTGCTTTTTTAGGTTCCCGCGGATTATCAAATCAATAAAAATGGCAACTGCCACGATGGCGACGGTAAACTTAATCAAAGCTCCAGCGATACAAGCAGCGGCTAACAGGCACGCATGAAAAATTTTCTGTTTTAATGCCTGGCTTTTTAATACTAATAAATACAAATAGTATGTCATCGTTACAAAAGGTAGTGACAAGGTATCCGTGTAGAAAATAGGTGTATAAAAATAAAAAGGCATACAACAACTTGCAAGCCATAAGGATAAGAATGCCGTTTTTATATTTTGAAGTTCACGGCAGATTAAATATATGAAAATCAGTCCCACGTTAATGGAAAGTACATTGTAAGTAGTTGCAATCCAATAATAGTCTTGAGTGTTTTGCGCTGAGAATAAAGTGAATAGTAGTTGTAATAGGCTGGCTGCCCCCAAGTTGTGGGGGAAGATGTGAAAGTATTCTGTGTAACTTCCCAGGTTGCCTTGTTTTTGTAGATTGATGGCGCCCTGAAATACGGCTTCTGTATCCCAGCTAGTAGTTACTGCTAATAAATACCCACAGTAAAGTTGTAGAGAAAAAACTACCAATATCCAAATGGCCGCAATTGTTTTTTCATGAGCCCTAATTTTCTTTTCGGCCGAACTAACAAACTTGTAAAAGTAGCTGGTGATCAACAACCAGCAGAGTGTATAAAATGCAACATGCGCTGTTTGAAATGAGTAGATGTGGTTATCAAAAACAATATTTAAAAACAGCCATAAAAAAATAAGGCCAAATAGATAGTAAAAACCGGTGGTCAGAAATGACGACAAGCTACGCATAAAGCTTCTCCCTATGCTCATGGTTGTTCCGGGAATTTCCCTGGTAATAAACTACAAGTTGCTATTTAACAAGCAAATAAATCCACATGAAGCTGCTAACTCCTATCGCGGGGGCCGCTAATGTCATTAGTCGTGCAATCCATAGTCGCGATGAACTGCGCCATGCTTGAAAAACAAAAAATAAAATCGGCACGAGCACCGGATATATGTATCTAAAATCGGTGTTGCATGACAGCGGTACTTTAATTCTATAGGCAAGTAATAATACAAATGGAAATACAAGCGCCATGATCCAGGGCGCGTGTTGATAACACAGGCGTTTTACCTTTCGTCGGGAGGTCGACGGTTGTTGTTGTAAGTAGAAGATTAAGGTTCCAGCAATCATCATTAGTAATAGGATGCCATTAATCGTTCCCCATAAATTCATTAGCTTTCCATCGAAAAAGAATTCTGATGTTAGAGATGAGCGAAGTACGAAGTTCCAAAAATATTGACGTCCGTATTTATCGTCCCATGTGCTAATAAATGGCTCTTGTAGGAATGTTGCTGAATCAAATATAAGATAGTTAATTGCCGTGTTGTTGACTTTTAATCCTGGGTTGATCATTGCGCTGACGTTAGATAGCAGCCAGTCTTCGGATGTGCCGTCTAGATAATGTTTAACGTTATCTGCGAAATTTAACAGTATGGCTCCGATGAAAAAACCACCTGCAATTGCGGCATCACGTAACAGCTTGATTTTTTGTTGTTGGAATACATGTTTTTTTCGTATTGTGCTGTAAATATGAAGCAACATTAATGCTCCCAAGATACCGGCTACTGCCAGGCCGTTGGATTTACTTAATAATGATGCGGCCATCCATAGGCTCGCCCAAAATAACGTCGTCGATTCGCGGCTTTTCCACCATTTCACAGTGTAAAAGAAAGTCAGTCCATAACATGCATACACACCTAAATCATTGCCGATCCGAATACTGTGAATAATTCCTGATGGCCACAAGCATAAAGCGATGCTTGCAAATAGTAGTGCTGTTGGCTGCTTCCTGAAAGCCATATTTACCGTTGCCAGGCTACTCGTCAAAAAGACTATCCAAAGGTAGAGTGAAAACAATTGTCCCCAGAGGTCACCCGAAGCTTCGTTATCCTCAGGTATAGATTGTTTTGCAAGAGCTGCAGTCAAATAGTAGAGGGGAGGTTGGTGGTATTCCCACCCGTCGCCAGGAATAGGTAGCTCCTTATGTTCGATAAGATACTCAATGTAATCTTTGTGGCCGCCACCCTCAAACACGTCAAAAGTTCGCGTTCTTTCATCAGTTTTTGATAAGTAGAATGTGGACAAAAGTAGACTTACAAGTAAGAGGCATAACTGTTTTTTTGTGATGGATAGGTGCCGCACGAGCACAAGGCAAAAAATCATTAATGTTATATAAATCGCGATTAGCTTGGTGTTGGTGAGCCGCTTTGTTGATTCAATACGGAAGCCGGCTGGATTGCTGGCATTGTGTAAAAGGGCTTCAATTACATTTTGCTTGTTTGGTATTAGTTGGCTCAGCTCGATAATGAAACCAGATCCGTAGTTTCTCCGCTGTTCCAATGAAATTGAGTCGAGTGAAATTGGGTTTCCGTTAACTGTAATTGCGTGAATTTCATCGTCGGGATAAATACGAAAACCGTGATTTTCGTCGTTGATTCCATCTATTGTGACTTTGATTGTGTAGTGGCCAATATGATCTTTCCCAAAAGGAAGCTCGATCTCCTCAAACGCACCACCATCAAAAGCAATTTCGGCTTTTTGCACGCTTACAGATTGCCAAGTACATATCCACATTAAAACAAAAAGTAGGCTGATCGAGAGAAGTGTGGTGATTAAATAGCG
>CAIOHY010000198.1 GCA_903858205.1 uncultured Cellvibrio sp. | reverse complement strand
GTCACCTACATTTTGTTGTGAATTATCTACGCCGCAAACAACCTGCCCTACTCCGCGCTGAGTGGTGTACTCACCGGCAATATGTCAGATCGTAATAGCCTGTCGTCCTATCGATTTGTTGCGGTGATGGTCGCGCAATTCATTATCCAGGTGTTGTTATTGCCGCTGGTATTAATTCTGGGTGATGGCGATAAAGCGGTAGGTTTCCACAACACCATGTTGCTCTTTTCCATTGTGGGTACGGTGTTTTTCCTGATTGCCTTTGCAACAACAAAAGAACGTATTCTGCCAGTGGTCGCGGGGCGCAACACGATTGCACAAGACGTTTCGGATTTGTTCAAAAACCTGCCCTGGATTGTGATGCTGGTAGTAACCGTGCTGGTATTTATCACTCTCGCACTCAAAGGCGGCATGTACATATTTTATTTTGAAAATTATTTGAATGAAGCCAAGCTCGCAGAGTTCCTGCAAAACATCGGCTTCAATGGCTTTATCGCCGGACTCAATCACGGCCTGACCAGTATCGGCCTGTCGGAGTTCCAATGGCCGAAAGATGCACCCACTTCCGCATTCAGTTTGTTTAACGCCTGCGGCATTATCATGATGATTATCGGGATTGGCTTCTCCAAAAACCTCGCCGATAAATTTGGTAAACGCAATGTCTTCGGTGGCGCACTCTTTCTTTCGACCTTGTTTGTATTAGCATTTAAATTTTTCTCTGCCGACAGCATCGGTATAGTGTTTATCTCGCAAATCCTGCACGGCTTTTTCTACGGTGTAACTATCCCTCTGCTGTGGGCGATGATTGCCGACGTAGCCGATTACTCCGAATGGAAAAATAATCGTCGCGCTACAGCGATTGTATTCTCTGCAATGATTCTCGGCCTCAAAGCCGGTTTAACTATCGGTGGATCACTTGTGGCTGGTTTGCTCGCCTACTACGGTTATGAAGCTTCATTGCCAATGCAAAACCCTGAGACTATCGAAGGTATTAAAACGGCGGTGAGCGTGTTTGCATCCCTGCCATTCTTTGCTGCTGTTGCCTGTATGTTCTTCTACGCGATCAACAAGCCACTGGAAACACAGATTGAAGCCGACCTGAATGCCCGCCGCCAATCAGCAGGCCAATGATTTTTTTAATGAACAATTGTTGTGATAAATAATTGTTTGAAATGAAGTAGAGAGAATAGTGTATGGCTGAAGAATTTTTAGCACCGGAAGTAGTTGCCGACTTAAAAGCGCGCGCCATTTCCCAACCACTGGTCGAGCACATTTACACCGCTGACCCATCAGCACATGTGTTTAACGGCAAGATATATATTTATCCATCCCACGATATTGAAGCGGGCATTCCGTTTAACGATAACGGCGATCATTTCGGGATGGAGGATTACCACGTAATTTCTCTTGATTCACCCGACAGCCCCGCCGTGGATAACGGTGTTGCCCTGCATGTGAAAGATGTCGCCTGGGCTGAACGCCAAATGTGGGCACCCGATGCAGCCCATAAAAACGGCAAATACTATTTATATTTTCCAGCAAAACGCGCAGACGGAATTTTCCAAATCGGTGTCGCTGTGGGTGACTCACCTGTAGGCCCATTTAAAGCCGAACCAGAAGCAATTAAAGGTAGCTACAGCATCGACCCAGCGGTATTTGAAGATACGGCTAAAGATAGGGACAGCGAGTACTACATGTACTTCGGTGGTATCTGGGGCGGCCAGTTGCAGAATTATCGCGACAACCAATATGACGCGTCTCGTGGCGAACCAGCAGACAGCGAACCGGCCCTCGGTCCGATTGTCGCGCGCATGAGCGATGACATGAAAGAATTCGCCGAAACACCGCGCGAAATTAAAATCCTCGATGAAAACGGAAATCCGCTACTTGCTGGCGACCACGACCGCCGCTTCTTTGAAGCCTCCTGGATGCACAAATACAACGGCAAATATTATTTCTCCTACTCCACCGGCAACACGCATTTTTTGTGTTACGCCACGGGCGACAATCCGTACGGCCCCTTCACTTACCAAGGCCGCATTCTTGAGCCGGTCATTGGTTGGACGACCCATCACTCAATCGCTGAATTTCAGGGACAGTGGTATTTGTTCTATCACGATTCGATTTTATCCAAGGGCATCACTCACCTGCGCTCGGTGAAGATGGCTCCGCTGAATTACAACGCGGATGGCAGTATTCAAACCATTGTTCCCTATCGCGACTAATAGAGGTAGAATGCCGGCACTCGCTACTTGACGTGGGACGTTCGCAAGAACAACTCTTCAGGAGCGAACGGGGTCGATTTGGATTCGACGCTGGTAACAAAGCCCAAGGTGCATGTCGTGATGACAGCCAATCACGTTAATCCAAAGCTGTACTTGAATAGTCGCAAACGACGATTCTTACGCTTTAGCAGCTTAATCGCTGCTAACGGTCTCTAACAAGGTGCCAGTACCGCGTTAAAGCCCGTCATACAGAACTGGATCGCAGCAAAGCTTGCCTGGGGTGGCGCTGCTAAAACTCTACAGGATCGCTTGTATCGTCCTGCCTGTTGGGCTGATATGAGTTAAATCAATAAACGGATCTAAACATGTAGAGCCGCGGATGGAGTGCTGGCGGACGGGG
>CAIOHY010000197.1 GCA_903858205.1 uncultured Cellvibrio sp. | reverse complement strand
GTCACCAGAATCGCCGCCACCGCCACCGCCGCAAAAAAAACCAGAACCAAAACCAGTAGCCAAACCGCCACCCAAGGCGCCACCGTCAGAGCGCGCGGTAAAAGCACCGGAACCGGAGCCACCAGCGCCGGTAGAAAAACCAGCAGAATCACAGCCGCCAAATCCACAGCCGGTCGCGGCGGCAGCTCCTGCGCCGATAATTCCGCCCAGTACCGATGCATATCAATTAACAAACACGAAACCCAGTTATCCAAAATGGGCCCGAGAGCGCCGTCTACAAGGAACTGTACTACTCAAAGTGCTTGTTAAAGCCGACGGAACCGTGGGTGAAGTAAAGATTGAAGAATCAAGTGGTTTTAGAGCACTGGATTCTGCAGCACTGAAAGCCGTATCGAGTTGGCGCTTTCAACCAGCGACGCAAGATGGGCAAGCTATTGATGAATGGTATGACCTACCGATTGAATTCGGCATGAAGTAATCGCAGTAACAACAATTAGTTTTTTATCGAGGTTTATATGGATTCACCCTATGGCTTAGCGTCTATCTGGGCGCAAGGCGACGCACTGATCAAAGGTGTCGCGATTATTTTGTTAGTCATGTCCATCGCCAGTTGGTGGGTCATAGTCGTGCGCGCGTGGGGCTTATGGCGTTTGCGTCGCTCATCACAAGGCTTGAATGATTTCTGGCACGCACAAAGTTTCGCTGAAGGTTTGCGTACACTGGGCGAAGATCGCGCTACTCCATTCCGCCATTTGGCCGAAGAAGGTCAGGCGGCGCTCGACCACCACAGCAACCACAAAGACGATTTGCACGGCCACTTGCCACTCGCAGAATGGCTCACTGCGTGTTTGCGCGGTTCCATTGATGAAAGCGCCGAGCGATTGCAGCGCGGCCTGGCAATTCTTGCCTCTGTGGGATCGACAGCACCCTTCGTAGGACTATTTGGTACTGTGTGGGGGATTTATCACGCACTCGTGGGCATCGGCATTTCCGGCCAGGCAAGTATCGATAAGGTTGCAGGCCCCGTTGGCGAAGCACTAATCATGACCGCATTGGGTTTGGCAGTTGCGATCCCGGCAGTGCTGGGTTACAACGCCCTCACACGCGCAAACAAAGGTGTGCTAAATAAACTCAACCGCTTCGCACATCAATTGCACGCCTATTTTATTACCGGCAGCCCTATGCAGAATAAAGGCACCATCACCAAACTCACTCCACGCAAAGAGGGTTAAGCCATGGCCTTCGGCGGCGGACTCGATGACGATACTGAAGTCATGAATGAAATCAACATGACGCCTTTGGTGGATGTGATGTTGGTGTTGTTGATTATTTTTATTATCACAGTGCCAGTGCTGACCCACTCGGTAAAAGTGGATTTACCACGCGCAGATAACACGCCCAATGAATTGAAGCCAGAAACGGTTAATCTTGCGGTAAATGCCGATGGCAATATCTATTGGAATGAAACTCAGGTGACGATGGAGGAACTTGAACTGCGGCTTGCCACTGAATCAGCTAAACAGCCGCAACCAGAAATACATATTCGCGGCGATAAGTCGGTCGACTACGAACACGTGATAAAAACCATGGCCGCTGTGCAGCGATCAGGTATTTTAAAGTTAGGCTTTATCACTGAACCCGGCAACTAGCCGGGTTCTTTTTTAATGCTGCGCAGGTTTTGGCTGAGCCTCCAAGCGCCAGGGTTTACCATCGCAGGTTGCGTAGCTTGAACAACCTGGCTGGCAGCCCCGGCAGGGTAAACGAACTGGTTGCACACTCGCCGTAGTATCTGATTTGTTTGACATAAAAGCCCCGTGAACGAGAGATAAAAAATCTTATACGATGCAGTATGTAGTTTGGGTGTGCGTAAAAACGCTTTATTTTTTGTTTGCCTCAATCACTTGGGCTAGCAGTATCACGTTTTCTTCCATCTGCTCCTCCGGCACTTGCGCATAACCCAGCATTAATCCATTGCACAACACACTTCCCGTCGCCAACTTGCTTAATGGTTGTGTATACACACCTTGCGCTAATGCAGCCTTGCTGATACTCACATCATTGAGCGCTTCAGGCAATGCGATGGTTAGATGAATACCCGATGAGCCACCGTAAATGACCGCAACATCGGCGAGATGTTTATTAATCGCTGTTACCAAGGCATCACGGCGCACAGCATATAAACGGCGCATTTTTTTAAGGTGATTAGCGAAATGACCGGCGCGCAAAAATTCGGCGAGCGCAAGTTGATCCGCACTGCGGCCGCGCAAATGCCCCAAGGCCAACATACCAGCAAAAGGCTCGACTAATCCTTTAGGTACCACCATATAACCAATACGCAATGCGGGGAATAATGTTTTGCTAAAGGTACCGAGGTAGATTACCGGTGCGTCCGCAATCAAGCCTTGCATTGCAGGCAATGGCGGGCCGTCGCGGCGGAATTCGCTGTCGTAATCATCTTCAATAATTAATGCAGCGTATTGCTTTGCGGATTCAATCAATGAAATTCTGCGCTCAATACTCATCACACTCCCGAGCGGAAATTGGTGCGATGGCGTTGTATAAATCAATTTCGGGGTAGATTGTTCCCAGTCTTTTTTAGTTGGTGCGATACCTTCTGCATCCACCTTAATACCCTGCACCTGTAGCTCTGCCGCTTTGAATGATTGAAAGGCACCGCCGTAACCCGGGTTTTCAATCCAGACAATATCACCCGCACTTGCCAATGCATGCGCGCAGATACCCAAACTCTGTTGAGTGCCATCGGTAATCAATATTTGTTCCGCACTACAGACGACTCCCCGCGTGCTGGTGAGATGTTCGGCAATGGCCGCACGCAATATTGGTTCGCCTGCGGTATTCCCATAATCCAGTTGTTGAAAATTAATCTTCCGCCACACACGCTCCAAACAACGGCGCCAGATGGCAATGGGGAAATGTGCCAAGGCAGGCACACCGGGCACAAAGGCCGTAAACACACCCTGAGGATCAGCGGGCCAGGGCGTTAATTGGGCGCGTGCAGAAAGTTGTCGTGGCTTGATGATATTCGCATCTACCGAAGAACTAACCAGAGTTGAGAGATTGGCTGCAACCAGCGTGCAGCGCCCGGCCGATAACAATAGCCCCTCAGTAATCAATTGTTCGTAGGCATAGAGCACAGTGTTGCGCGAGACCTTCAGTTCTGCCGCTAAAGAACGGCTTCCTGGTAATTGCATGCCCGCTTTAAGCGGTCCGCGCAAAATCGCATCACGCAAGCAATGGTACAGATCGCGCTGCTGAGATTGCTTAGCACCAGATTGTGTTGCTTTGTGCTGATCGAAAAGAAATTGATAATCCATGTGGCCCTAAAAATATTTATAAAAGTGGATCTTATTATAGAGCCAGCTGGAGGTTAATCTAAACGCTTAATCCATCGCTATCACCAACCACCACAATTCACAAAGGAACAGAATGAACAAGCAGTCATCCAGCGCGCCATCGCCACGCACACGTATTCGTCGCCTGGCCGAGAAGGCCAACTACGAACAACAAACACTCTATGCGGTAATTGATGAAGCTTACTTGTGCAATATCGCGTTCAACGACGGCACCAGTACACACTGCATTCCTACTGCTTGCTGGCGCATTGGCAATGCGCTTTATGTGCACGGCTCCAATGGCGGTCGGCTAACAAAAAATCTTTTGGCAGGCACTCAGGTATCAATTGCGATTACTCATCTCGATGGATTGGTATTGGCGCGCTCTGCTTTTAATCACAGCATGCACTATCGCTCCGCTGTGATTTACGGGACGTTTGAATTAGTGGAAGACAAGCAAGCCAAAATCGCCGCTATGGATGCCTTGATGGATAAGATCGCTATGGGTCGCAAACATGAAGCGCGCCCCGGCAACGATAAAGAACTGGCTGCCACCAGTGTGATGCGTATTGCGTTGGAGGAAGCTGCCTGCAAAATCAGCAATGGCCCGCCTAGCGATGATGAGGAGGATTTGCAGTTGCCTGTGTGGGCTGGGGTTTTACCTATGTCTATACAACACGGCGAGCCAATTCACGCTGACAATGGCGCACTTGCAACGCCGGAGTATGTAAAAAATTGGGCGCAATAAGCGCCCAATTTTTTTGTTCAACTATTTCGTTCTAGTGTTTATGCATTTGATTGCACACGACGTTTGCGCAAATCCAACACCAGTGTCACCAGCACATAAAGAAGAACAACAGGGATCAAACCGTAAAGGACTGCGGTTTGTAACTGCGCCAAATATCCCAGCGACAGCGCCATCGCAATCAACACCCACACGTAGGCGACGTAGAGCAAGAGGAACATAAAACCTTCGATGCGGTTGAGCACAGAACCGATAAAAAATATCGGTACGCAGAGTGCAGCAACAGCCAGCATAACCGGCAGATCCAAAGCGACCATTTGCTCGCCCGCTGATAACGGAATAGGCGACACTAAACCGGACAATCCCAACACGCACAGAATATTGAAAATGTTGCTACCAACGACATTACCGACCGCGATATCACGCTGGCCGCGCACGGTTGCAACTATCGACGTAACCACCTCTGGAAGCGAAGTTCCTGCAGCCACAATCGTCAACCCAATCACCGCCTCATTCACGCCCCACGCAGTAGCAAGTTCGATCGCACTTTGCACCAACCAACGAGCGCCCATCACCAATAGAACTAATCCACCCACAACAAGCAATATATTCTGCCACGTAGGCGCATTGTTCTTTAACATTTCCTCCACTTCACCATCGGAAACATCCACGCCTTTTTGTTTGCCCTGATAAAACAAAAACCAGGTGTAAACAATCAGACCTACTACGAGAATTCCCGCTTCAATTTTATTGATGTTGCCATTGAGTGTCATGAGCACCGCCACTATGGATACGCCAACCATAATCGGCACATCCTGACGAATTAACTGATGGGAAATAATGAGAGGAGATATAAGCGCCGCTACACCAAGAATGAACAAAATATTAAACGTGTTACTACCCACCACATTGGCGATAGCCAACTCTGCCTGACCTGAGTAAGCCGCTTTAACACTCACCGCCAGCTCAGGCGCGCTGGTGCCAAACGCTACTACCGTAAGGCCGATCACCAGCGCAGGCACACCAAAATTAGAGGCCAGCCTTGCAGCCCCTTTGACCAACAAATCGGCACCAATTACTAATAACACCAAACCAACGACTAACATTACCCACGTCATGACTCTCTCCAATAAAAATTCTTTGAGAGGGTACATTACCACAGCCGTTTTACCGTAGGCATATTGGATGTAAAAAACGTATCGACTCGCAAGAATACAGGTGCAGAGACCAGCAGCCGAGAGAAATATAAAAACTGCCAGTGAGATCATAAATCGCTATCCTTAGCGCGCCGTTTACTTCACCACGAGAGATCAACCTGATGACAACACAAACCCATCGACTCCTAATAACCTTGGGGTTAACACTGGTCGCCCCACTAACGCTTGCGACAGAACTCCCCTTTGCTTGGCCTAATGGCGCCAAGGCCGCCGTAAACCTTGCTTATGACGATGCCTTGGATAGTCAACTCGATAAGGCTATTCCCACACTCAATAAATACAAAATTAAAGGTACGTTTTATTTAAATGTCGTGAGCCCCACACTGACAACTCGGCTCAATGATTGGCGAGCCGTCGCCCAAAAGGATCATGAATTGGGAAACCACAGCATTTTTCACCAGTGCTCCAAAAGCAGCCCTGGGCGTGAATGGGTAACGGCAGATCGAGATTTGGATAAGGTCAGCGTCATTCAAATGCAAGATCAGGTCAAAGTAACCAATGCGTTCTTGCACGCGATTGACGGAAAAACAGAACGGACTTTTACACCGCCCTGCATCGATTTGAAGGCCAGCGGAGCTAATTATGTTGATGGGTTGAAAAGTGAATTTGTCGCCATTAAAGCCAGCTTCGGGGGTGTCACACCAGACATGAAAACGCTTGACCCCTATTTCGTTCCAGTTGATTTCCCTACAGATGTGACAGGCGAACAATTAATTGCGATCGTGAAAGAAGCGGCCGCCAAAGGCACCATGGCTAACTTTACCTTTCACGGAATTGGTGGCGATCACTTGGTGGTATCCAAAGAAGCGCACGAAGAATTAGTAAAATATTTGGCAGAGAATAAAGATATTTACTGGACCGATACTTTCGTCAACATTATGAAATACGTAAAAGAGCAGCAAGCTAAAAAATAACCTCACATCACACTACACACAGTATCGCCACCGGTTGGCGATACTGTGTCACCCACCGTTTACGATTTAAATCCCTTAGCCACGACATAGACTTCACGCGAGCGCGGGCGTGATGCATCAGGTTTGCGAATCACCACTTTTTCAAATGAGGTGCGCACTTCTTTCACGTAATCGTCATAGCCTTCACCATGAAACACTTTTGCGACAAAATCGCCTTTGGGTTTTAACACGCTGCGCGCCATATCCAATGCAAGCTCCACGAGATACATGGACGATGCTTGATCCACCGCGTCTACACCGCTGATGTTGGGCGCCATATCGGAGATCACCACATCAGCACGATTGCCGCCGAGTTTTTCCATGATTTGATTGAATACGGATTCTTCAGTGAAATCGCCCTGAATAAAATCCACGTGCTCCAGCGAATCCATTGGCAAAATATCCGACGCGATTACCCTGCCCTTCACACCCACCAAACGCCCGGCGATTTGCGACCAACTACCCGGCGCC
This sequence comes from uncultured Cellvibrio sp., assembly GCA_903858205.1. Taxonomy (GTDB): domain Bacteria; phylum Pseudomonadota; class Gammaproteobacteria; order Pseudomonadales; family Cellvibrionaceae; genus Cellvibrio. The sequence goes on along the minus strand of CAIOHY010000197.1, from coordinate 485 downwards.
GAACCCAAATCCACCACCATCATACCGGGGCGAATTAATTTATCTTTTTCATTTAATTCGAGCAGCTTGTAAGCCGCGCGCGCGCGATAGCCATCCACCTGCGCTTTTTTAACGTAAGGATCGTTGACGTGTTCTTCCAACCAACGGTTGCTGCTTTTGGATCGGGCCATATAAAAACCGGAGTGTCGCTTACTGTGATGGGGTTTAAAAACTCGGTGTCATACCCGCGCACGCGGGTATCCATAAAATTAGCTTAAGGCAGCTTATCCTCAGCTGCAGGTTCCACCACTGGCACTTTTGCCATCGCACTTAAAAATGCTTGCTCATCACCAATGGCCGCCCGTTTTTTTAAATATTCTTCAGTGAGATAGGCCGCCATTTTTTCTGCAATTGCCGAAGCCGCAAACTGATTAATGGAAATGCCATCTTTTTTGGCGAGCAGTTTAATTTGCTCATGAACAGAATCAGGCAAGCGCAAACTCAGT
>CAIOHY010000196.1 GCA_903858205.1 uncultured Cellvibrio sp. | reverse complement strand
TCGGCGGGAACGAGATCCTCAAGGATCACCATTTCCAGTGTGTGTTGGCGCGGCGTGGGTTCTTTGAGCATGGCAGTCTTCACGGAAAAATAGCCTGCCATTAAATGAAAACCCCCAGCGTTTGGCTAGGGGTTTGTCAGCGATCTGAGGGCACCATTGGTGCCCTTGTGTAAGATTAATGCATCGTTTTTATATGGATTCTGGCTTAATGAGTTCCAGTGAGTAGTTGACGGTTTCGTTGGTGTATTTCATGACGTTTACAAATACATATTGTTCCTTGCCTTTTATTGTGGCTTTACCCGTGAGCATGGCGAAATTCGCATGGCGATCGATTAGGTTGTATAGGTCACCCAACTTTCTATAAATGTCACTGGCATCTTCCCCTCGTTCCTCATAAATAGCTTGTTTAGCTAACAGTTCGCCGCAGTTTTTCTCAGCAGAATCGCATTGCCATAGGATTTTTACTCCTTGGGCCTGCAGTTGCTGTTTGATGGCGGAGTAGGTTTTTAAATAGGATTTGCTAATGTTTTCGGGCACTGAATAAATATTGACGTATTGCTCCCCGGTCAATTTCAGTTTTTTGTATTCGCTACGTTTGTTGTTTATTAAATTTGCAGACAATGGCAGAACTACGCGTGTCAAATCATTGGAGTGTTGTGCGACAAGTTTGCTGCCAGGGAACTTTACTTGTAGTAAGTTTCCCTTTGGTTTTGCTATTTCAGTCGCTTGGGTCTTATCAGTTGTGTCTTGTGTGATGTTGTTTTTTAGTGGGTCATCTGCCCGAACAAGTTCGAATGAATAAGTCACAGGTTCTGAGCTGCTATATTTGTTGACTAGCATGAAAAGGAAATAGGTTTCTTTCCTGATTTTTGTTCGTGCGGTAATCATGGCGAAGTCGGTATCGCGATCCAGATTATAAAGGTCAGTGAGTTTGCTATATATATCACTGGCGTCTTCTCCCCGTTCTTCATAAACCGTTTGTTTGGCAAGATACTCGCCGCAATTGTTTTCTGCAGAATCACATTGCCATAGTATTTCGAAATTAGCGCTAGTGGCATTGCTCTTTAGGGTATTAAAAACTTTCAGATAGGATTTGGAAACGTCACTAGGGACAGAGTAAATATAAACCTCTTGCTCGCCTGATAGTTTCAATTTGCGAAAATTGGTGCGGTCAGTGGGGAGGTTGGCTGACAGGGGTAATACGGTGCGGGTTAAATCGTTTTGGTTGTGTGCAATCAGTTGGCTCCCTGGGTATTTATCTAACAGGGTACTCTCCTCCACTCCTTCTACGCTGCTCTCATTGCTCGAGGCATTGTTGCCGTTTAACGTATCATTGACGGTTTTGGTAATTTTATTTTTCTCTTCCACGAGCTTGTTGGCTTTATCCAAAAAATCAAGCGCGTTTGCGTGAGCGCCGCTGCTAATCAATGTGGCTACGGCAACAAAGGAAGCAAACAATAGGGATGTGATTGGGGGTATATGCATGGCGGAAGTCCTTGTACTTGGAAGGTTCGGTTTTTTTATGGCTTAGCGGTAAAATGAGCCTGATAATATAGTTCAGTGTATCTTAATGGAAGATTAACGTGCCGCTGCAAGTGTATTCTATTGGCTCTGTCTTTCAAGTTTTATCAGCTATCTGCCCGCTATCGCCTGTTTTGACGTGGCTGCTGTGTGTACCCGTTAGGGTATATAGGCTAGAATGCCGCCCACTATTTCCGCCCCCCAATTCCGGGGACACATTCCAACTTCATAAAGTAGTTAAGCGCCTGTGACTGACCTGAGCCATATCCGTAACTTTTCCATCATCGCCCACATTGACCACGGTAAATCCACCATTGCTGACCGCTTCATCCAGATGTGCGGTGGCCTGAGTGACCGTGAAATGGAGGCGCAAGTGCTTGATTCCATGGACTTGGAGCGTGAACGCGGTATCACCATCAAAGCCCACAGCGTGACCCTTTACTACAATGCGCGCGATGGTAAAACCTACCAGCTCAACTTTATTGATACCCCCGGCCATGTGGACTTCACCTATGAAGTATCCCGCTCGCTCGCGGCCTGTGAAGGTGCCTTGCTGGTAGTGGATGCCGGGCAAGGTGTTGAAGCCCAGTCAGTGGCTAACTGCTATACCGCGATTGAACAAGGCTTGGAGGTCATTCCCGTCTTGAACAAAATGGACTTGCCGCAGGCAGAGCCAGATCGCGTCGCTCAGGAAATTGAAGATATTATCGGCATTGATGCCACTGAAGCTGTACGTTGCTCGGCCAAATCCGGCATGGGTATGGAAGATGTATTGGAAGAGTTGGTGCGCTTGGTTCCACCACCGGTGGGCGATGTAGATGCGCCGCTGCAGGCACTGATTATTGATTCCTGGTTCGACAACTACCTTGGCGTTGTGTCGCTTGTGCGTGTAAAACAGGGCACGTTGCGGTTGAAAGACAAAATCATCACCAAAACCATCGGCAAAGCACAAATTGTTGACGGCGTGGGCGTATTCAGCCCCAAACCTACCCAGTTAAAAGAACTCAAAGCCGGTGAAGTAGGCTTTGTGGTTGCCGGTATCAAAGATATTCACGGCGCACCCGTGGGCGATACCATTACTCATGCACAAACCCCGGATGTTGAGGCGCTGGCAGGTTTCCAGAAGATCAAGCCGCAGGTTTACGCCGGCATGTTCCCGATCAGCTCCGACGACTTCGAGGACTTCCGCGAAGCGCTGGCCAAGCTGACCCTGAACGATGCATCACTGTTCTATGAACCCGAAAGTTCGGATGCACTGGGTTTTGGTTTCCGCGTCGGTTTCCTAGGCATGCTGCACATGGAAATCATTCAGGAGCGTCTGGAGCGTGAATACGACCTCGATTTGATCACGACCGCGCCAACAGTAGTGTTTGAGGTGGTTAAGCGCGGTGGCGAAGTTATCTATGTTGATAACCCGTCCAAATTGCCTGACCCAGGTTCGATTGAGGAAATGCGCGAGCCAATCGTTGAAGCCAATATCCTCGTTCCGCAAGAACATTTGGGCAATGTGATCACCCTGTGTATCGAAAAACGTGGCGTGCAAAAAGATTTGCAGTTCACCGGTTCACAAGTGCGTGTGCGCTATGAGTTGCCGATGAATGAAGTGGTCACCGATTTCTTTGAC
>CAIOHY010000195.1 GCA_903858205.1 uncultured Cellvibrio sp. | reverse complement strand
TAATGCGCCACTGTTTTTTATGATATTCACCACCTTTTGATAAAACACTTGCGCGTTCTTCTTGGATGGCTTGATCAACAGCTTTGCCTTTCTATACGGTGACTTGGGCACATATTTTCTGAAGTTCCACCCCAGAAAATCAAAACCGGTGTTGATGTGAGTAATACGCGTTTTCTCTTGCGATAGCTTTACGCCCCTTGCTGACAGAAACTCATCAACCCAGGGTTTCACCTCGTTTACCAAAAGTGCTTGCGCACGTGCGGTAATCACAAAATCATCTGCATACCTCACCACATGTAGCCCAAGCTGTTTGGTTTTGGATACCCCAACCTTAGCCACAAAATACGCTTTTAGTTGGGTTTCCAGACCATTCAGTGTGGCGTTAGCCAAGCAGGGCGAAATAATGCCACCCTGCGGTGTTCCTGCCTTAGTGGTTGATCGGTCAGGCCGAAAGCCATAACTTTTCGGGTCGCTGGTGCTTTCTACAACAGGCTCCAATCCTTGCAAGTAGAGCGCTTGCATTGCCCGATCCAACATCGTCGGGATACCTAGCGGACGTTTTTCCTGCTTGCCGGGTTTGGGTATCCATACCCGTTTTAGCGGTTTTGGTTGATAACCCCGCTTATGTGATAAACGCTTCACGGCATTCCATTTGGCAGTTGGCGTACTCCATGTTTCACCATCCACGCCCGGTGTCTTGCGACCCCGGTTCTCTGTTACCCGCTTAACGGCCATACAGCGCCCGTAAAACGAGTGAGCAAGCAATCGTTGAAGCCGAAAAACCCTTCGCCAATCACCCGCATTAGTCGCCTGCGCGATCTTCAGTTGCGTCTTCCGAACGGTGCGATAAGCCTTTTCCCAGTTGATCTGGTGCCAGCCTGTCGCCTCGCCGGAGGACGTAGCGTTCATCGTTTCCGATGTTGGATTCATACAGTCCTCCTGAGTGGATTCAACACCCTTCAGGCGGACTACTCCCCCGAAGGGTAGTGTCTACCCTTCGGGGGAGTTAATAGATTGAAATCAGCAAACGTTCACACGCGTGTAAACCAGATGTACGTCAGCCAGAGTTGCCCCTGTCGGTAATGTCGCAACCGCTATGCCCCCCATTACAAGAAGCCATTCGCTTTTTACATCCTCTCATTCCCCACACTCATCAGAGCCTCTTGCGAAGCCCCTGCCTGTGCCGATTTTCTGGCCGTGGGCGAGTGGTCGGGATTGCCACGTTCCCCGCTTCGTATCATTTCCCTGTTTAGGCTTCACCTTTCCCCCGGTAGTTTTTGATGTCGCTACCCATCCTCTTACTGGGTAGACCAACTACAGTGCCTTTTGGCTGGGGCCAATAATTGCCGTAGGCCCGTCCGTATTTACGAGGGTTATAACGATGATTCACATAAGTTAGCCATGCAGGTACTGTCACTAGCCTCTTCAAATCCGTGCAATTCAGATTCAAACCGATCTTGTCACCAAAATCAGGAGCCACCGCTTTTCTTAAACAGCAAAAGAGGCCAGCAGAGACATTGTTAATCGAGCTTCACACGTAGGAGTTGGCCTCCGACGCATGTCGATCTAGTGAACTGACAGACACATGTCAGGCTTGATACCCCGATACTCTGGAGCCAAGCACTACGAAACGGAGCATTGAGTGCCCCTTGATTGATGTGAGCAAGGACTGTCAGGTGACAGCAAGCTCATGTGGATACCTCTCTCGTTTGTATGCGGGAGAGTCCAATCCCTTGCGGAATTGAAATCCCGCAGGGGTGGTGTATCTAAGGTAGGGTCAGGCTTTCGCCACGCTATATAAGAGTAAAAACTCTGTAGACCTGTGTATAGCATTGCAAGGGAGACACGTCAGACGCGTCGCACAAGAGGCGTTACGATACACGCCCATGAACCCAATCACAATATGCGGGTTGAGCCACCTCCTAGAAAACTGCTCCAAGATCCTAATTTTTAATACAGTAATAAGTTAAATCGGATTCTACTGTTAAATGTATCCTCAATTTATTGTCATATGAAAATTTTCATCCTAGAATAGCCCAATATTAACCCAGCTATTCAGGATCATCCTTTTCATGGCCAAGTCAGTTGAACTCGACGAATATGATCGTAAGATCTTGCGTGCGCTCCAGGAGAACGCCGATTACTCAATGGCCGATCTCGGCAACATGATCGGGCTTTCACATACACCTTGCTGGCGCCGCCTAAAACGACTAGAGGTAGAGGGCGTAATTCGTGGCAAAGTCACTCTGCTCGACCCAAAACTACTCAACCTCGGTGTGACGGTTCACGCTTACATTACCATTAAAAATCACGATGCCCCCTCACTCGAAGCCTTCGAAGAAATGGTGCAGGCCATACCCGAGGTCGTTGAATGCTACTCAACGAGCGGAGAAAAAGATTATGTGTTGCGGGTAGTGGTTGAAAGCGTTGAGCACTACGAACGATTGATGAAGCAAACGCTCATTCATCTTCCCAATATTGGCTCGATCAATTCTGCATTTGCACTAAAGCAAGTGAAATTTACTACTCAGTTACCCATTTAACGGCCGAGCAACAAAGTAAAAAAAACCGGGCCTCAAGACCCGGTTTTTAGTGCTCCAAAAGGGCAACTCAAACTTTAAATTGCATCAGCAATTGCCGCAATTGAATAGATAACTCATTTAGTCGCTGGCTTTCCGCCGCCGTTTTGGATGCACCCTCTGCATTATTCATTGCCAGTGAATTGATCTGCACCAAGTTCTTGTCTATTTCCGAGGTCACGGAACTCTGCTCTTCCGCAGCAGTTGCTATCTGCAAGGTCATATCTGCAATTTGTTTGACCGCCGCACTTATTCCGCTGAGCGATTCTCCAGCGGCAGCAGCCGACGTCACTGCCTCTGATGTCATAGCGGAGCTACTTCCCATTGCGTCTACAGCGTGTTGAACACCTTGCTGCAACTTGCTCAACATACCGTGAATATCGGTCGTCGATTGCTGGGTGCGGCTCGCTAGTGTACGCACCTCATCAGCCACCACCGCAAAACCCCGCCCCTGCTCTCCGGCACGTGCGGCTTCAATTGCCGCATTGAGCGCCAATAGATTGGTTTGTTCGGCAACACCACGAATAACATCAATCACCGAGGTAACGTTTTTCGCTTCGCCTTCCAAACGCGACATAAATTCCGCAGTTTCACTAATACGTGACGCCAAGCCTTGCACACGCTCTACCGCAAGATTGATACGATCTTGACCCACATCGGTAATAGCTGTTGCATCTTTCGTGTTTTGAGCGGTGTGCCCCGTATTTCGAGCAACTTCCTGAATCGCCATAGTCAACTCATTTACCGCAGTAACCACCATGGTAATTGCGTGGCATTGATCATCTGCTGCTCGTTGACTATTGGTTGATACCGCCAATAATGATTCGGCCGCTTTGGACACCTCTGCGGCGTTAAGCAACACACCACCAATAATCCGCTGCAACTTCTCAATAAAGTGATTAACGTTAGTAGCAAGCTGACCCAATTCATCATCGGTACTCACGGGTAAACGAACCCTTAGATCGCCGTCTCCCTGCGCAATATTTTGAATACGATGGCTAATTTGGCTCACTTGATTGGAGACCAATACCGGCAAGAAATACGCCGCCAACAAGCTCACGAGTGTGCCAATTACCACGAGCGCTATTAACTGAGCCGAACTGCTCGACTGGTCCTGATCTATTTCAACAGTGAACTGATCAACGTATGCCAAGCGTTTTTCTTGCAGCTCATCAATATAGTCGCGTAGATGTCCAAAGGCTTCGGCTCCCGGGCCATAAGATTTCTGTTGCGCAAGGATACGGCTGGCTTCATCGGAAAGACGTGCCGCATTAATAACCTCGGAAGCTTGAATTTTCCAGGCATTGTATCGGCGAGTAAATTCGTCGCGCTCGGCAGCAGTTGCAGTATTGGAAAGATCCAGCGATTGATAAACACGATCCTGCGCCTGCTTGGCGTTTTCGCTCTGCTCGGCAAACAATTCCTGATGCTTGCTGCTATCGAGCTGTAGCAAGGCTCGCTCAGCAACCAGCGCTTGATAGAGATCCCTATCTGCCTGAATGAGCAGTTGAATCTCCGGCAAGTTAACCTTTGCGATTAGTGCAGCATTATTGCCGAGTGTTTTGCTCGTGCTAATCGCATGCAAGCCCATATAAAACACCAGCACTACCAACAACAATAGTGGGAGCATTAACTTCCAACGCAGACTTAATCCCTGATACCAACTAAACATGGCTCACCTCTTAATGAGTTTTCTATTGCGATAAAACAAATGGGGCAAAGGTTGAGAAGAAGTCTAGTAAGAGTTCGGCATTTAGCCATTTATGGATTTTTGCAACGCAGAAATTTTGGAGGATTTTGCAGGAGAAAAAAACAAAGGCGCGAGGATTGGCGATTAAAAACGCTCACACAGATACTTCAAGTTTACGTAGTCATCGATACTGTAATGGGAGCCCTCCCTCCCCCAACCGGATTGTTTAATGCCACCGAAGGGCGCCATCTCGTTAGAGATAATCCCGGTATTGATCCCTAACATGCCAACCTCCAGTGTATCGGACAGGTGTTTTATGCGTTTTGCATCGCGCGTATAACAATAACTCGCCAATCCAAATTCAGTGTTATTGGCCAAACGAATAACTTCCTCATCGGTATCAAAAGCGATCAAGGCTGCGACAGGGCCAAAAATTTCTTGTTGGGTTAATGCGGAGTCAGATGCAACATCGACCAGTAAGCTAGGCGGATAAAAATGGCCGCACGCGGTTTGGGTTGGATCAAGCAACACTTGGTAGGCGATATGCGCACCTTTTTCGATAGCATCATCAACAAGCGATTTCACTTTATTGACGGCCTTCGCTGAGATCAGAGGGCCGATATCCACCTTCGCATCCATGCCGTTTCCAACCGACAACGTTTGCATAGCCGCAATAAATTTTTCAGTGAAGTCTGCGTAGATCGCGCGATGCACATAGAAACGATTGGCGCACACACAGGTCT
>CAIOHY010000194.1 GCA_903858205.1 uncultured Cellvibrio sp. | reverse complement strand
CTAAAGTTGCTGAGAGCTTGGGTTCTGCTCACCATGAACTCCAGCTTGAAAAAGAACGTGATGTCGTTAAAGGCGTGATCGAGCATTCCCTAAATCAACACAGCCAAGGGATTAAGATAACTGAACCGATTCATCATGAGGTAGCGCAACAGGCTCATCAGTTGGAACAGGAACAGCTCCATCAAGCAGCACAACGTATACATCTACAAACACGACAAATCGAGCAACAACGAACGATTGAAAGACAAATTAGTCACGGGATAGATTTTCATGATATGTAAGGATATTATGGGGTCTTTTAACAAACGCCCCGAAATGTCTCTTTCATTCTATTTGGGCAACTTACCCAAAAAGACCTCGAAGTAAAATCCTAGTCTCGGGATGGTAAAAAAAGTTCCGCCTCAAAATGAACTTGTACCTCGGCTGAAGTGGCCGCTGGTTGAACGTTCGGTGTGCGACGTGAAAGTCGCTGTAAAAGTTGTGAAAATGGATAACTCCAGATTTCACCATCCATGCTGCTGGATGAATCTACCTCGCTGAATAAAGAGCGCGGGGGACAATGCAGCGAGATGCAAAAGCATCAGGTAAAAGGCGTGAGCCAAAGACCTTCCTGATAGCCGAATTCAGGATAGCGCTAGATAGTAGGTATGTCAAAGATATCTGAATCTGTGTTTTTAAAGATCGTAAGTGCGAACAAAGGTAACGGCTGAATAACCTTTGATGGAAGGCAGTGTGACATGTGGCCGATCATGTCATCGCAGCTAACAGGTCTTCCCGGTCGAGAGCAGGTGGCTAACCCTACATCACTTTTACAGCGGAACACGGTAAGCTTCACGGGTTCCAAGTTCTTAAACGAAATTGGTAAGCAAATCGCAAGAAATGCAGAATGCCTAGGAAGTAAAGGATGTTCGAGAAAGCAAATGCCAAGCTGTAATGGTTTGGATACGGGGCGCGTACCCGGCACGAAAGTGAGCCCACTTCGAACAGGTGTTAAATAGTGAGATAGTTTGGAGAATCGAAATTATGGAGAAACGCAAATGACAGCGACTTTAACGACTGGTGCATCTCCAGCACAATCGAAAGATATCTGGTCAGAACTCAACTGGCCGGCACTTGAACGTCTTGTATGTCGACTCCAAATGCGTATCGCTAAAGCGGAACGGGAGGGAAAACGCGGCAAAGTGAAAGCCTTGCAACGTCTCCTAACCACCTCGTTTGCGGCTAAATGTTTAGCTGTTAAACGTGTTACAAGTAGCCAGGGAAGGAATACTCCTGGTGTTGATGGTAAAATATGGCAAACCAATCAACAGAAAACACAAAGTATCTTTTCTTTGAAGCGATGTGGATACCAACCACAACCGCTTCGACGAATTTATATCCCTAAGAAATCTGGATCCAGTGAACTTCGGCCTTTATCTATTCCTACAATGTTTGATCGTGCACAGCAGGCTCTATACCTATTGTCGCTCGAACCTCTCGTTGAAGAATGGGCAGATCCGAACGCATATGGATTTCGGCTGAAACGTTCTTGTCATGACGCAATTGAACAGTGTTTCAATGCACTTGGAAAAACGTATTCAGCTACCTGGATTTTAGAAGGCGATATAAAAGCGTGTTTTGATCGAATCGACCATAATTATCTTCTTAAAGAAATTCCTATGGATAAACAAATCCTTGGAAAATTCTTAAAAGCAGGATTTATGGAGAACAGTCAATTCCACCCAACAATAGCCGGAACTCCGCAGGGTGGTGTATGCTCACCCGCTCTCGCGGTTATGGCTTTATCAGGACTAGAAGGTCTTATTCGCAGCAAAACTGAAAAACAACGAGATAAGGAAAAGATCAACATGATCGCTTATGCTGATGATTTTGTGGTAACTGCTGTGAATAAGGAGCTTCTTATTAATAAAGTTATGCCTCAGCTAACAGAGGCTCTTGCAAAAGTTGGATTAGAATTATCAAGCACGAAAACAAAGATTACTCATATTGATGATGGCTTTGATTTCTTAGGGTTTAACATACGAAAGTATTCAAACGGGAAACTTTTGATCAAACCTGCAAAGGCGAACATCAAGCGTTTTCTTAAGGAAATCAAGCGCATCATTAGGAAGAGTGCAGCAGACAAGACAGAAGAACTCATTTATGCGCTAAATAATCGTATAACAGGTTGGGTTAATTACTATCGTTCGTCTGTTGCTTCTAAAGTGTTTTCATATGTTGATTCGGAAATCTTCAAGGCCTTACTGAGATGGGCGTATAGACGACATTCAAGCAAAGGCAGAAAATGGATTGTGAAGAAATACTTCACAACCGTTGGGGGAGATCATTGGAGATTCTATTGCATGACAAAAGATAAAGAAGGTAACGCAAAACCTCTTTATCTTAAGAAAGCAGCGAACACCAAAATCCGTCGCCATGTTAAAATAAAAAGTGAAGCTACGCCATTTAACCCGTTGTATAAAGCATACTTTAAACAACGGGAAGATGAACGTGTGCGTCGCAAAACCGTCAGCAACTTTGAAAGTTCTGCTGGACTGAGGGTTATTCAGTCTTATTAATGCCCGAGCTGTGTACGGGGAAACTCGTCCGCACAGTTCCTCGAGGAGTGGCGCTCAGCAATGGGCGCTGCTTACTCTACCCCTTAGCGGCTATTAAAAGAGATTATCAAACTGATTTAAAAACGCATGAATCTTGCAAAAGTGTCATATATAATGTATATTATTTATGACAGGAGTGATAATCATGACCAACTTACTTATTCACACAATCAATCATTATCCGCCAGGGCACATTTTTAGTGCGCAAAATTTTATTGGCATGGCTCCTCGTAATACGATTGATCAAGCATTACTGCGTCTTTCAAAAAAAGGTAGTATCCAAAAAATAGCACACGGTATTTTCAATAAGCCTAAAATAAATACGCTTATAGGTGCTGTCCCGCCTTCTGTTAACGACTTAATACTAGCCTATGGCCATAAATTTGGATATCTGATTCAATTTCACCCAGCCAGGGCAGCAAATATGCTTGG
>CAIOHY010000193.1 GCA_903858205.1 uncultured Cellvibrio sp. | reverse complement strand
GCCTCAGACGGTCTCGCATAAGAGATTCTTCCCCGGCTTCACCGAGTTACTATTATTCGCTGTACTATTGTTTTATAAATAATACAGCGCATTGTTTTGGAATCCACGTTGGTTTTCTTCCCGGAAATTTTTGCAGTAGTCGTCGTCGCCAACTGGGTCTGCCTCCCCTAATTCAATTTCCACGGAAGTAAACGGATAGCTTTCGGATTTGTTTAATGGATGCGGACAGGCATGCATAATCACCAGCGTATCCATTTCAAAGCGCAAGGTGACGCTATTGCCGGCGGATTGGTTTTTGGTGTCGAGTTGGATGTTGCCGTGATCATCTGCAATCACTTTACTAAACCAGTTGATGTTGGACGCCATATCGGCGCGCCCTAAACCGTATTTCGCGAGTTCGACTAAAAAGGCATCGTAACCGTTTTGTTTCCATTGGTTGCGATGGCTTTGATAGTCACGTTTTCCCCATTGCTTTTCGACTAATTCAGCGGTGCTGTTGCCGCAAATGGTATCGTGCCAATTGCCCTCTCCATTTGCAGAATAGTCTTCAACAATCGACGCAAAAATTCTTCCCATATCGGAATACAAACAATTGCCGCGTTGCAACTTAAAGGTGTGTTGGCATTTGAGTGTGTCGGGTGCGTTGTAGCGCTCTAACAAATTACGCGGGTTGTAAAACAACATGCCGAGGTTGGCACCGCCTTCGAGATCGGTGATTTTCATCAAACTACCGCGGCGCAATTCAAGTGACCAATGACCATTGCCGGGTAGGGTGGTGGTGTACAGCATTTTACTCATGGGTTAAAAATCCTGTGGTTCTTTGGCAATCGTTTGTAATTCATAAGGCACTTCACTTTTGCGACGGGTGACGGGCAAGTCATAAGTGATATTGGCACCGTAAGCGCCAGGCGCCTGATTGTCGCGGCGTAACTTGTCGAACACCCAGAGGCGAGTGCCTAAATAAAATCCCTCGCTTAAATCATGCGTCACCATAAAGACGGTGAGCTGATGCTCGCGCCAGAGTTCCAAAATTAATTGGTGCATGTCGGCACGAATACCTGGATCAAGCGCGCCGAAAGGTTCGTCGAGTAATAAAATTCGCGGCTGGCGAATCAAGGCTTGCGCGATGGCCAGTCGCTGTTTCATCCCGCCCGATAATTCATGCGGGTAGCGATTGATCGCGTGGGTTAAGCCGACGGATTCAAGTAGTGCCTTTGCTTCATCAACAACTTTGCGTCTTTTGCTGCCGAATAATTTTCCAAAAATGGGCGAGTGCTCAAATTCACGCGCGATGATGACATTTTCTAACACAGTGAGATGTGGAAATACCGAATACTGCTGAAACACTATGCCACGCGATTGATCGGGTTCGCTGCGAATGGGTTTTCCATCCAATAATAATTCACCGGAGGTGGGTGACTCCATGCCCAGCAACATTTTTAAAAAGGTGCTTTTACCGCAACCAGAGGTGCCCACCATGGTAATAAATTCACCGGCCTTCACGCTCAGATTCATGCGTTCCAACACCACGTTGTCGCCGTATTTTTTCCACAGATTTTTTGCCTGAATCATGGGCATGGTTTTGGCTCTTTTTTCGTCTAAGTATTTTTTATCAAAAGGGATAATGGTCATTGTATTTCCGTCTATCACTTGGTTGTTGCTTGATAATGCCAAGGAAAACAGGTGGTGCTGAGCTTGACGAGTAACCAATCCACTAAAAAGGCGAGCAAGGTAATCCAGGCCACATAGGGCAG
>CAIOHY010000192.1 GCA_903858205.1 uncultured Cellvibrio sp. | reverse complement strand
TTACCCGCTTTAAATTCAGCCGTACCCATCTGAGCTATGCCTTGGCGACCCTTCTTCATGCCTTCATTAATTTTTTCATGCACTGCTCGCATGTAAGGCAACTTATAAGCGCGTGGCTGCAATTGCTCTTTGCCTTCCTCTATCGGCGTCACCCAGAGGTAGATCGCTCCAGAAAATTTAGGGCGTGGCTCGTCAACCACTGCAGCTATTAGCAAAAATCTACTGGGCAGGGCATCCGGACTAGGGTTACCCAATAAACTAAACACCGCGGTATAGCCATAAAAATAGAATGCGCACACACCGAGCGTCAGCACTGCCTTTAACCAACTTGGCCAGCCAGAAAAAATAATAGCTAATGCAAATAGAAATACGAATATCGCAAAGGCGATGATGAGAGTCAGTGTCATGTGATCGATTTCACTAAAGATTTTGAAATGGTATTGATATTATTTACCGAGCCATCCGGCGCAACCGTAAAGCGCAGCAAGGTGGTTTCTTTACCGCGACCTTCGAGTACCGCCTGCCCGTAAAAAATTATTTCTGCTTTCGGATTGACTTTAATAACCGTCAGCGTGGCCTCCACCGGCGCACCTGCTTTGGGTTCGTTCGGATCAAGATCTTTGGTTTCGTAGTAATGAACATTCGCCACATACTCACCCGGAATAATGCTGCGTATGGTGGTGACTTCTTGACGCAGTGGATTCACTACTTTTTTGCCATTGATGACCAGCGTATTGTTAGACGTACCGCGATCATCACGATCTAAGTGCATCAAGCCTGCTTCACGATTTCTAAACCACACGACTTCACCTGAGGGGCCTTGCGTCCACAAATCCAAATCATTTGGATCATTGTCAGGCCAAGAAAGCGTAATAATGAATTCGGCTTTGGCAGGTATGTCACCCGACTTAGTCGCCTTAGGATTAATCGACAAGAAAGCAATGATGAAACAAAAGACGAAGGCGATCAGCATGTTAAACAACATGTCATACATGGGATCGACTTCGGGCTCCCGCGATTTTTTTCGATTACGCATCCGGAAGTCTCTAGTCTTTTGCTTTAATTTTTAAGCCGTGCAGCTGTGCTTGTACGATGAATTCGTCAGCAAACCGATCCAGTCGTGTTAACTGCAAGCCCAAGAAAATATTGGCTACCAAACCCACCATAGTCGTAAGCAATGCAATGCCTAAACCAGAAGTCAGTTCACGCAGCATGTCTTGCGCTTGCGACTGATCAAAATTCTGCATATGGCCAATTTGCATCGCCAAAATAGAAAAGCCAATTACCTTACCCAGCAAACCTAATTTTAATTGCAAGCTGTTGACCCACCATGCTGTGGAGTGAATACCATGCGCTCGTTCAGAGAGCACATCCATCGGCGCACCCGAATCTCTGGGATTAGCGCGCAGGGCTTCCCAATACTCATAAGCCCAACTATCGTTGGGTGGCGGGCTGCAAGGATTAGACTTTTGGTACTCAAGACTTTGGCGTTGACGATGCAATTCGCGGCTACGCGTACCGCACCAAATCGTCGCAATAGAAAATATGATGATGATCATCATCGTGATGCCGGTGGGATCGGAATGCAGCAAAAGACTCCACACACCACGAATACCTAGCAGCCATCCAGCAAAGATGAACATGCCAATCAGCGTG
>CAIOHY010000191.1 GCA_903858205.1 uncultured Cellvibrio sp. | reverse complement strand
GCACGCTCGAACTCACCAGCTACGCCGAGGTGGTGCTGGCCTTGCCCGCCGCCGATGCGACCCAAACCGCCTTTGGCAATTTGTTTGTGCAGACGGAAATCCTGCCCGAGCGCCACGCGCTTCTGTGCACCCGCCGCCCGCGCTCGGTAGGTGAGCACACGCCCTGGATGTTCCATTTGTTATCCACTAATGGCAGTCCGGTTGACCAGCTTTCTTATGAGACGAACCGCCTACGTTTCACCGGCCGTGGCCGTACCTTGATGGCGCCGCAAGCCGTTACCGATGGCGGCGCTCTGTCGGGTAGCCAAGGCTCGGTGCTCGACCCGATTGTCGCCATCCGCTGCCGCATCACACTGGAAGCGGGGCAGGTGGCAACGCTCGATTTAGTCAGCGGCACCGCCGACACCCGTGAGGCCTGCATGGCTCTGGTGGGGCGCTATCAGGATCGCCACTTGGCCGACCGCGTGTTCGACCTGGCCTCCACCCACAGCGGCGTCACCCTGCGGCAGATCAACGCGAGCGAGGCCGATGCGCAGATTTATCGCCGCTTGGCCAGCAGTGTGCTCTACGCCCATTCCGCCCTGCGCGCTGAGGCGAGTGTGCTGCTCCAGAACCGGCGTGGCCAGTCGGGCTTGTGGGGTTATGCCATCTCCGGTGACTTGCCGATTGTGCTGCTCAAAATCGCTAGCAGTGAGCACATCGAACTGGCGCGGCAGTTAATCCAATGCCACGCCTATTGGCGCCTGAAAGGCTTGTCGGTCGATCTGGTGATCTGGAATGAAGACCACATTGGCTATCGCCAGCGCCTGCAAGATCAGATTATGGGTTTGATCGCCACCGGCAGTGAAAGCCATGCGATTGACCGCCCCGGCGGTATTTTTGTGCGCTCGGGGGAGCAGATCTCCCATGAAGACCGCATTCTGCTGCAGTCCGTGGCACGGGCGATTATCGATGGCAACAAGGGTAGCCTGGCGGAACAAGTCAGCTGGCAGGGGCTGGCCGAGAAGAAGGTCGCGCGCCTTATGCCCAACCGCAAACGCACGCCTGAGGCCAGTCTGCCCCAGCGGATTGCACCGCGCGCCGACCTGATCCTCACTAACCCCCTCGGCGGTTTTACGCCCGACGGCCGCGAATACATCATCACCACTAATCAGGCGCAAATGACGCCTTTACCTTGGGTCAATGTCATCGCCAATCCGGGTTTCGGCACGGTGATTTCCGAGAGCGGTCTGGCCTATACCTGGAGCGAAAACGCCCACGAATTTCGCTTAACCCCCTGGTGTGACGACCCGGTCGGCAGCGCCGGTGGCGAAGCCTTTTACCTGCGCGATGAAGACACCGGCCATTTCTGGTCACCCACGCCTTTGCCAAAGCGCGGCCATGCGCCCTATGTGACGCGCCACGGATTTGGTTACAGCGTGTTTGAACATACGGAAGATGGCGTTCGTTCGGAGCTGTGGGTTTATGTGGATCTGGAAGAGTCGGTGAAGTTCTCGGTGCTCAAGGTCACCAATCTATCCGGCCGCAGACGGCGTTTGTCAGCCACGGGTTACGTGGAGTGGGTAATGGGCGATTTGCGCACCAAATCTGCCTTGCATACCGTTACGGAAATTGATGCCAGCAGCGGCGCACTCTTCGCGCGCAATGCCTACAACACCGAATTTGGCGGGCGCGTCTGCTTCTTTGATGTGGACGACAATGCCCGCACCTTAACTGGCGACCGCACCGAATTCCTCGGCCGCAATGGCTCCCTCGGCAACCCGGATGCACTTACCCGCGCACGTCTCTCTGGTCGATTGGGCGCAGGCCTCGATCCTTGCGGTGCGATTCAAGTGCCCTTTGAGTTGGAGGAAAGCCAGTCGCGCGAACTGATTTTCCGCCTCGGTGCCGGGCAGGATTTGGAGCAAGCACGCGCGCTAGCGCAACGCATGCGCCACCTGGGTTCGGCGCGCGCTGCCCGCGCCAAAGTGCATGACTATTGGACGCGCACCCTCGGCGCTGTGCAAGTCAAAACCCCTGATCCCGCCTTCAATGTGCTCGCCAACGGGTGGCTGGTTTATCAAACACTGGCCTGTCGCCTCTGGGCGCGCAGCGGTTACTACCAATCCGGCGGCGCCTACGGTTACCGCGACCAACTGCAAGACACCATGGCGCTCGCCCACTCCCAACCGGGCATGATGCGCACCCAATTACTGCGCGCCGCCCAGCGCCAATATCAAGAGGGCGATGTGCAACATTGGTGGCATCCACCCCAAGGGCGCGGCGTGCGCACCCGCTGTTCGGACGATTATCTTTGGCTGCCGCTGGTGACTTGCCACTATGTGCAAACCACCGGCGATACCGGCGTGCTCGACGAACAATTGCACTACCTGACCGGCCGCCTGCTCAACGAGGATGAGGAATCCTATTACGACTTGCCGGGGCAGAGCAGCGACACCGGCAGCCTTTATCAACATTGCCAGCGCGCCATCGAACACGGCTTGCGTTTTGGCGAGCGCGGCCTGCCACTGATGGGCTCGGGCGATTGGAATGACGGCATGAATCTGGTCGGCATTCATGGCAAGGGTGAGAGCGTCTGGCTCGGTTTTATGCTCTACAAAGTGCTGCTTGCCTTCGCCAAAATCGCAAACCAACGCAAGGACGTAGTCATTGCCGATCGCTGCCTGCAGGAGGCCAAACTGCTGCAACACAATATCGACCACTACGCCTGGGACGGCGCCTGGTTCCGCCGCGCCTGGTTCGACGACGGCGTCGCGCTGGGTTCAGCGGTCAACGAGGAATGCCGCATCGATTCCATCGCCCAAAGCTGGTCGGTACTGTCAGGCGCAGGCGACCCCATGCGCGCGCGTCAGGCTATGGCCTCGCTCGATACGCATTTGGTGCGCCGCGATCAGGGCATTATCCAACTGCTCGATCCGCCCTTCGATAAATCCGCCATGAACCCCGGCTACATCAAAGGTTATGTACCGGGCGTGCGCGAAAACGGCGGCCAGTACACCCACGCCGCCATCTGGGCAACCATGGCCTTCGCCGAATTGGGCGATAGCCAACGCGCCTGGGAATTGTTCAATATCATCAACCCAGTCAACCACGGCAACAGCGCCGCCGCCGTCGCCCGCTACAAAGCCGAACCCTATGTCGTCGCCGCCGACGTCTACGCCATCGCCCCCCACACCGGGCGCGGCGGCTGGAGTTGGTACACCGGCTCGGCGGGCTGGTTGTACCGCCTGATGCTCGAATCCCTGCTAGGCATCACCCGCCAAGGCGATCAACTGCACATCAAACCCTGTTTGCCAAAAGACTGGCCGGGTTACGCGGTGGATTATCGCTTTGGTAATACGGTTTATCGCATTGAGGTCATTCAACGGGATGGGGGTGAAAACAAAATCCTGCTGGATGGCGTTGCACTGGAAGGCGGGGGGATTCCCTTGGTGGATGATGGTAGGGAGAGGCGGGTGGAGGTGAGTGTTTTGACTTAGTGGTGAGCGCGCTTGAGATTCTATTGCGCGGGGCTATTTTTGTAGAAAAGTAAAAAGCCGTATTCAACTTAATCATAGTGGTGGTTTATAGATAATAATCTATCCTATTTATTCTAGTTGTTTGACTTTATTGATTTTTTTTGAGTAGATTGCAGATGTTGCGTTAGCGCCATTAAAGATAATTAATGTTATGCCTATATTTAATCACCATGATTTGAGTTTACCCAACCCAGCGTTTGACTCCCCGTTGGTTGATGTATTAACCGAGCTTGAACATCTGCGTCGTTTGCAATTGCGCGGTTCTACGCCCGCGCCCTTATTTTTTCAGCTTAAACGCATTTTTCACATGTTGGAGAGTTTGGGGTCTGCGCGCATTGAAGGTAACCACACCACGCTAGCCGATTATGTTGAAAGTAAGCTGGATGGTGCCAATGAACACTCGGATCACTTGCGTGAAATGGAGAACATTGAGCTGGCGATGGCATTTGTAGAGGAGTCCATCGAAAAAGGCACCAATCTAACCGAACACTTTATTCGCGAGTTACATGCCATGACGGTAGATAGCTTGGAACGGGAAGGTGATCGCACGCCTGGTGCCTACCGCGCGGGTTCAGTGCGCATATCGCAGTCAGAGCATCTGCCGCCAGACGCAGTACAAGTGTCATCCTATATGCAGGAGTTAGTGGCATTTATTAATGTGCCACATGCACCTAAATATGATTTGATTAAAGTGGCTCTGGCTCATCATCGTTTCGGTTGGATTCACCCGTTTGGCAATGGTAATGGCCGTGTCGTACGTCTGCTAACTTACGCCTTGCTGATTAAATATGGTTTTAATGTGCAAGCTGGTGGACGTGTGTTGAATCCAACTGCTGTATTTTGCAATGACAGAGATAGGTATTACGCCATGCTTGCTCTAGCTGATTCAGGTTCACCAGAGGGGCAAGAGGCTTGGTGCACCTATGTGCTAACGGGTATTTTAGATGAGCTGAAAAAAGTTGATCAACTAACCGATTTTGCATATTTGCGTAACAAAATCCTTACGCCTGCATTGGCCTATGCAACACAACGCGAACTTATTACCGCGCAAGAAGAAAGCATATTGCACATAGCGGCCAAAATGGGTGTGGCAAAAGCGGGTGACTTAGCAGAAGCAATGCCAAATTTGACTGCGGCTCAGCGTACTTATCAAATTAAAAAGTTAGTTGAGCGGAAAATGCTACAGCCTGTAAGCGACGGTGCACGTCAATATACTTTCGGTTTCAGCAATAATTATTTAATGCGCGGTGTTATCAGAGCTTTATCTCTTGAAGGTTTTATTCCAGCAACCTTAAATGAGGAAAAAAAATAATGGTCATATCATTCAAGGCCAAGCTATAGGCGTTGAATGAGATACCTGCTCCTTCACTCAGCATGTTATCTAAATCATCTTTTATAGCTAATCTCTCTGTACGTCACCGCACTGACGTAATTTATCTAGCGCATTAATCTCATGCATCTTTCCTGTATTAGGTGATGTTTTGTCATGATGATCTCTGCGACCCACTTATTGCTCATCGAAAGCAATCCCGCTGATGCCAGGTTGATAAAAGAGGCGCTGCGCAATGACGGCACTGCATTTATTGTGGAGTGGGTAACATCGCTTGCGGAGGCCGTTAACTACCTCATAAAAAAACCAGTTGATGTTATTTTGCTGGATTTAT